>CAZDCS010000038.1:0-9269 GCA_964504015.1 uncultured Mariniplasma sp.
GTCACTACGAATAGAAGAAACGCCCCTAAAGATGGGAATAAGAAATAAACAAAAACACGATTATTCTGCGCTTTTTCTGATGGTCCCAACCAGGTAAATACAATAAAGTCTAAGAAAAAGTTTTTCTTTTTATAGTTTTCAAATGCAAGGAATCCTTCTTTTTTGAAAACAAAAGCCGCAGTCTTTTTCACAATAAATAGCAAAGGCAACAATAAAATTAAAATAGCCGACGAAATAAAAAATAACGTGTTTTTCAAAAATTTTTTTACCATAAGTAGCCTCATCTTTATATATGGAAAGGTTTCCATGTTTGCCAAAAACAAAAATTTTCCGTTTGTGATTTCACATTGATTATATCATTACTTGAAAGCGCTGTCAATCAGTTTCCCTTTTTTAAGTTGTTTCTCCTTGTTGGAGGTAAACAGGCACTATAATATTGTCCACGACATCTTTATTGTAATAGTTCTTAATTGTTTGGCACAGAGCTTCAGCGATTAACTTGGGTGATTGTCCTATTGATGTCATTTTTTTTCCAAGATTCAAAAAGCTTCTCCCACCATCAAATCCAATAACTTTAACATCTCTCGGCACTTTTTTTCCTCGTTTTTCTAGGTTTATAATCACTTCCGCTGCCACAGCATCACTGATGCAAAAAATACCATCGACATCCGGATATTCTTGAATTGTTCTGTGGAGATCAGAAGGAATATCAACATAGTTCCCTAATGGATATTCGATATTAACTGGATTTTTTATTCCGTTTTTCTCCAGTTCGGCGAAAAACGATGTTCTTCTTTTACTAACTTCTGTTGTTACTACTCCATTTTCTGCTTGTGCGTCATCTCCAATAAACATCATTTTCTTACAACCTTTGGAAATTAGATGTTTAGCCGCTAGAATGCCACCGCTATAGTTATCACTTGCGACAAACGGAACACCTTTAAAAGTTCGATCAAACGATATAATTGGCAAGCTTTTATCTAAGTATTCTTCAACATCATTATTAGTTAAGAGAATGATTGCATCCACTCTATTCTTTTTTAGCAAGTCTATGTATACCCGTTCTTTATCTTTTTCCATGCTAGAGTTACATATAATTAGTTTGTATCCGTTTTTGAACAATTCTTCTTCCACATGTTGTAAAAGTTCTCCGAAAAACAGTTGCGTGCTGTTGGGCAATATAAAAGCAACTATATTATTCTTTTGCAGCGCCATGCTACGAGCTATCTCATTTGGAACATACCCGAGTTCTTTAATTATCGCTTCAATCTTGATTCTTGTTTCATTTTTCACATAGCCTGAGTTATTAATTACTCGAGATACTGTGGCAATTCCGACACCGGCTCTTTTAGCTACTTCAATTACAGTGGGCATATTATTCACACTTCTTTCACTATGATTATATATTAGCTTGTTAAAACAAGCAAGTATTTACCGAATTATCATCAAGCATAGCACTTGAAAAAAGCATAAATTGATGTTATTATATTTTTGTAATGATTACAATGATGGGAATGATCTAATGAATGCTTCAATAAAATTGATACTAAATGAAAAAGAGATAAGTGCGTCTTATACTAGAATATTGATTTACGAATATCTAGAAAAATATAAATCGCACCCTACTGTCAACGAGATCTATCAGGCTTTGCACAAAGAACTACCAACACTATCAAAGACAACTGTCTATAACATCATTTCCCTTTTCCAAAAACATAGGCTTGTCCACGATATAAATGTTGGAACTAATGAAAAAAGATATGAGCTATTAGGTAAACCCCATTATCATTTTTATTGCACTGCTTGCCACAAAATGTATGATATCGATCAAGATGTAGCAGTAATTGATAAAAGCATTATTCCTGGATTTGAAATCATTGATCAAGAAATTAATTTAAAGGGGATTTGCGCGCAGTGCAAATCATTTGATTTATAATACTAAAAGGAGATTAAAACTATGGAAGAAACAAAAAAGTTTTACAGAATGCCGTTAATAGGTGATGACGCACCACAATTCACAGCAACCACTACACAAGGGGTTATCAATTTTCCGCAAGATTACAAAGGCAAATGGGTAATTCTATTTAGCCACCCAGCTGATTTCACACCTGTTTGCACAAGTGAATTTATGACTTTCGCTAGAATGCATAACGAGTTTAAAGAGCTAAACACTGAATTGATTGGCCTTAGTGTTGATTCACTTTATGCTCATATCGCTTGGTTAAGAACTATTAAAGAAAAAATCACGTGGAATGGAATGAGCGATATGGAAGTTAACTTCCCTTTAATTGAAGATATTTCAATGGATGTTGCTAATAAATTTGGAATGATTCAACCAAAGCAGTCAAACACTCAAGCTGTTAGAGCTGTCTTCATTATGGACCCAAAAGCAATAATTAGGACAATTCTTTACTATCCTTTATCAACAGGTCGTAACTTTGATGAGATTAAACGCATTATTCAAGCTTTGCAAAAAGCTGATAATGAGGGTGTCGCTACACCTGCTGATTGGCGCCCAGGAGATGACCTTATCGTTCCACCAGCGGGAAGCTGCGGAGTTGCAAAAGATAGAATGGAAGATAGCGACAGCGAAGTTACTTGCTTAGATTGGTTTATGTGCTTAAGAAAAGACAATAAATAGAATTTATTTTTGAAAACAAACTAAAAAAAAACCAGGCAACTGGTTTTTTTAGTTTTATAAAGTATAATTTTTTCTGATGTTATGCCTTTTCAGCCTTTCTCAATGCCGCATCAACAAGTTCTATATATGATGTTGCCTCAAGGGATGCCCCACCAACTAATGCGCCATCGATATCTGAGGTCGCCAAGAGTTCATCAATGTTTTTAGGTTTAACTGAACCACCATAAAGAATCCGAATCTTTTGTGCGGTTTCTCCCCCGTAAAGCATTTGCAAAACAGATCTTATTCCCTTAATCGTGTCATTAGCCTGTATCGGAGTTGCGGTTTTACCAGTTCCTATTGCCCAAATAGGCTCATATGCTAAAACTGTTTTTGCGGCTTCTTTAGCGCCTACATTCAAATACGCTTTTTCAATTTGCTTTCGCACTATTTGATCAGTTGTTCCAGCTTCTCTGATGTCTAAAGATTCGCCAACACAAACAATAGGAACAAGATTACAATTGATAGCCGAAATCAGTTTTAGATTAACCGATTCATCGGTTTCATTGTAATATGCACGGCGCTCACTATGTCCAATAATCACATAATCCACACCAAATGATTTAAGCATCTTTCCAGATATTTCACCTGTGAAAGCTCCCTCTTGTGCGTAATGCATATTTTGTGCACCGATACGTAAATGCTCTCCTTCTCTTTTAACTAAATCCTTTAAGACAATTGCTGGAGCACAAATAACAGATTCAACAATTTCCTTATCAGGGACTTTAACATTAACAGCATAGATAAAAGCATGGGCTTCATCTTTTGTTTTATACATCTTCCAATTTCCGGCAATAATAGGTCTTCTACTCATATTTTTATCCTAAGATAGAAGAAACATCTTTAATCGCTTCTTCCGCTCTCTTTCCTCTAGCTACAATGCGAACATTTTTTCCGTGTGGAACAGCTAATGACATCAAAGCCAAAATAGACTTAAGGTCAACTATTTTATCATTGTAATGCAATTCAACATCTACTGTATATTTTGATGCCGTCTGCACTACTTTTGATGCTAGACTAGCGTGTAGCCCCGATGTGCTCTTGATCATGATTTCTTTTTCTGCAATTTCTTTTTTTTCCATAATTAAACTCCCTTTTATCAAAACATAGGTGGTGTGCTAATCCACAACACTTTCGCATTACTAGAACTATTATTAATTAAATAGTGTTCTTTGCTTGCTAAGTAATAGAATGTCTCACCCTTGCGTATTATATACCTTTTCTTATTAAGTACTAGTGTAACTTGTCCTTCTAAAACATAGCCAAACTCTTCACCAGGATGCGGATCATCTATTAAAGACTGTCCGCCAGGTTGGAGGCTAATAATAATCGGCTCCATTTCGTACTTTAAAGCATTTGGCACAATCCAACTAATCACATTCTTTAAGTCATTATTTTCTTTTTCATAAAAATCTTCTTTTTTATAAACAACTGTTTGTTCTTCTTCCTTACTAAAGAATTCGTGAATATCAGTTCCCAAAACCTCTAATATTGAAAAAAGTGTTTGCATTGAAGGTGAGGTTAAATTGTTTTCAATTTGTGAAATATACCCCTTTGTCAACTCAAGCCTGCTAGCAAGCTCTTCTTGGGTTAAGCTGTTCCCTAGTCGCAATGCTCGGATTTTCTTTCCAATATCAATCATTTGTCGTCAACACACTCTATTCCTGGAAGGATTTTCCCTTCAAGATATTCAAGAGTGGCTCCTCCACCTGTTGATACATGGCTGAAATATTTATCTAACCCAAATTGAACTACGGCTGCAGCTGAGTCTCCTCCACCAACAATTGTTGTTGCTTGACCTTTCAAATCAACAATTGCTTGTGCAATACTCCTAGTCCCTTCAGCAAACCTCGGAAACTCAAAGACACCTAATGGACCATTCCAAATAATTGTTTTTGCCGATTTGATCAACGCTTCAAAAATAGCAACTGTTTGTGGCCCAATATCCATCCCCATTTCATCTTCCTTCACTTCACTAATTAAGCGAACATTTTTTTCTGCGTCAAGCTTAAACTCTTTTGCACTGATCATATCAACACCCAAATGGATTTTTCCAGCCCCTAGTTCAAGCAGTTCTTTCGCTAATTCAATTTTATCGTCTTCTACTAAGGATGTACCCATTTCAAATCCTTGTGCTTTATAAAACGTATATGCCATTGCACCAGCAATAATCACTTTATCAGCTATGTCGAGCAATTTTTTTATAACTTCAATTTTGTCTGACACTTTTGCGCCACCCAAAATTGCTAAAAAAGGGCGTTGTGGGTTTTTAAGCAATTCTCCAATAAAGTTGATTTCTTTTTCTAACAAAAAACCAGCAACTGCTTCGCTTGTGTTTTGCGCGATTCCAACATTAGAAGCAGCCTCTCTATGCGCGGCCCCAAATGCATCATTAACGAACACATCTCCTAATGATGCCCAATATGCAGCAAGTTCTGGATCGTTTTTACTCTCTTTTTTACCATCTATATCTTCAAATCTAGTATTTTCAAACATTAGTATTTCACCATTCTTAAGCTCGTTTATTGCATCTCGAAGAATTATCCCTCTAGTTTCAGGAATGAAAACAACTGTTTGTTCTAAAAGTTCGCTAAGACGATCAGCCACCACTTTTAAACTGTTATTCTTTTTATCTTCTTCGGTTTTGATTCTTCCTAAATGAGAAAAAACAATTGCTCTTCCCCCTTGTTCTAAAACATACTTAATAGTAGGAAGTGCTTGCACAATTCTATTTTCATCGGTAATTTTTCCGTTTTCGCGTGGGACATTAAAATCCACACGAATTAAAACCTTTTTTCCTGTAATTTTGACATCTTTAACTGTTTTTTTCGCCATATTTCCCTCCAATATTCGGTTTTTCTCCATGATTATTATAACATTATTTGCTAGCTTTTTTCAATTAATTAAAGATGAAAGTGTTTACCTTGACTTTTCTAATCACTTCTAGTTGTTTCATCTGCTTTATAAATGAATTAAATGAAATATTAACGGTTTTTTCTTTATCGCTAAAAAAACGAATTCTAACCCCTCCTTCACTTCTAGAAACGTTCTTAACAGCTGCGCAATTCACCCATATATTTTCATAATCCCTAACTCTTCTTGTTGGTATAAACCTGTTTAGATCGTCAATGTAGACAGGCGTTTTATATGATATATTAATTTTCTTTTTTACCGCTTTAAGATAACCGCTATATGAAAACATGTTGTCTAAGCACAGCTCTTTAATAAAGCTTAAATTAGTTTTTTTCATTTGCACTATTTCGTCTTCTTGATACACCAAGCATCCAAATGCATTATTAACAATATATTCAATCATCTTTTTATAAATAATAAAAGGCCTTTTGGCCTTTTATTATTTATCTTCCTTCTTCACTGTTTGTTTTCTTGTTTTAGTAGCGATTTTATTCAAATCTCTTTCCAATCGCTGCTCAGTCGTTGGATCAAAGAAATGACATTTATTCATATCTAGTGCCAGTTTCATTTTATCTCCAATTCTTACCCCTGCCCGTGCGTTGATAACAGCGCAAATGCTATCTTCATTAATGTTTGTATAAATATTTGTTTCAGCACCAAGAAGTTCGGACACATCGACAATGATTTCTAAAATAGAGTCTGGGTATGTGTCTTTTACGATTTGTTCATCATGAATATCTTCGGGTCTGATTCCTAAAACAATCTCTTTACCAACCATCTTATTATCAATAATTGTTTCCATTTTACCCTCTGGAACTACTAAAGAATAATCACCTGCAACAAAAACGCCTTTAGTGTTGACACTACCATGAATAAAATTCATTGGTGGGGTCCCCATAAATCCAGCAACAAAAAGATTGTTAGGATTATCATAAATCTCTTTTGGTGATCCGACCTGCATAATATAACCATCTTTCATAACAACAATTCTGGTTGCCATTGTCATCGCCTCAATTTGGTCATGAGTTACATAAATAGTTGTTGTTTCAATTTTGTTGTGTAGCTTAATTAACTCCCCACGCATTTGAACACGTAGTTTAGCATCAAGATTAGATAACGGCTCATCCATTAAGAAAACCTTAGCATTGCGGACAATAGCTCTCCCTAAAGCAACACGCTGTCTTTGTCCACCTGACAGTGCCTTTGGCTTACGCTTTAAATACGGACTAAGTCCAAGTATTTCTGCAGCTTCATTCACTTTATCTTTAATAACATCTTTTGGCATCTTTCTTAATTTTAGTCCAAAAGCCATATTATCATAAACTGACATATGCGGGTATAGGGCATATGACTGAAACACCATCGCGATATTTCTATCTTTTGGTGCTTTATCATTAATCATTTCATCATCAATAAATAACTCGCCAGAAGTTATCTCTTCAAGACCTGCAATCATTCTTAGTGTCGTTGATTTTCCGCACCCAGAAGGACCAACAAAAACAATAAATTCTTTATCTTTGATTTCAAGATTGAAATCAAACACAGCCTGCACTCCATTAGGATATACTTTGTTCATATCTTTAAGTCTTAAAGTTGCCATATAAATCCCCTATTCTTTCTTCTTTAACCCTAGTATATCAAAGATGCACCATAAAAAAAATGTGCATAGTGCACATATTTCATTTAAGCAAGTGATAGATTAAAAATGCATCTTTGAAAACTTTAACATCAAATCCTGTTGCGTAATGAAACTTATCAAGTCTTTGGATAAGTGTATTCCGATGAACAAAGAGTTCTTTTGCTGCTCTGCTAGTATTTTGATTTGACTCTAGGAAGGTTTTTACACTTTTAAGTATTATTTCATTTTTTGCGTGTTTTAGAAACATTTGCTTTTTCAGCATTTCATCAATTTTCTCTAATGACTCTTGTAATATTATTTTATTATCTAGATAAACGTATTTAAAAAACGGTATCGCCATTAGTTTAGTTTTTACAAAATACAAGTTTTCCATCATCTCTTTCTTATTTTTAAACTGGTGAGAAACAAAAATGCGAAAATCACTTAGCGTATCACTCGTTATGTTTAGAATAATATCATTAAATGATATTTCAGTATCATGATCAAAAAAAAGATAGATTGCATTAGCTTCTGATATCTTGTTTGTAAGTCTAAGAAAGTTAGAAAAAAGGGAAACAAGCATTGTTTCATTAGAAGTAATTTCTTTTCTACTTTCAATCACTAAATAACGGTTCATTTTTCACCCTCCATATACTATATTATAACATGATGTGTTATAATATAAATAAAATCAGGAGTGATACTATGCAAGATGTAAAAAAAACTTTCCGCAAACTGCTAGTCCAGTTGATTATTTTCTGCTCTATTTTGATTGGAACAACTGTTCTAACTTTTCTAATGCCCATTTCTTCAGATATTAAAATGGGGGTTCTTTTAGTTTCTATGATTTTATTACTTATTGTTTTAATTGTTTTCTCACCAAAAATGCAATTGATCGTTTTTAAGTTAAAACATACTCGATTGATTGAGAATGCATGCGCTCCAATCGCTGTTAAATTTGATCTGTCTAATGAGAAATGGATAGAAACTTTACTTTCTAGTGAATTTTTGATTAGTCGAGAAGATGATGATTTTATTGTCTTACACCGCACTACATTAGATAGCACTAAACTCGGAGCAGCAAAAAGAGTTTTAGAAGTTGTTATTCTAATCAAAAATAGTACCCTTAGTTTCAATCACCCTAATTTATCGGACTCCATTTCACAACTGTTTGTTGATTATCAGAAGAAAAGGATTAGATTTCGTTCATTTTCTTTTGTGCAAATAAAATTTGGAGATGAGTTGAGTAGCGAGTTAAAAGAGGAAATAAATCACGTTGTTTTTGATGTTAGCCGCGGTCAACATGTAACAGTGATTAATGGGTTTTACAACACGAAAACTAAAAGATTTTATTTCTTACACAATGAAAGTTACCACCCAACAATATATTATAAATATACAGTTGACTTAATTAAGCAGTTGACTCAATAACCTTTAAAAAAAGAGCGTTTGCTAGCACTCTTTTTTTTCATTGAAATTACTAATAAAATCTTGCAGTTGCTCAAATGTTACTGTTACAGTTTTTTGGGAAGCTACACCAATTTGAACACCGACTAGTTCATGGCGAGTATTAATAACTCCACCTCCATTTCCAAATAGATCAGTTTCTATACTAGTCAAAACACTTGTAGGCGACTCCTCATCGTTAACGATAATGTCTAGATATAACCCCATTGATTTAGCGTCTATGACCTGTGCTTGATTCCCTATCAATAAAACTGGTTCCCCATATAACGGTCTTTTAGAAGCTATAGTTAAGGGAGGCAAATTAAATTCTGTCCCCTTTAACACTCGTAGAACCATTAGTTTGCTACTTTCGCACGCCATAAGAAACTCTGCTGTTGTTGTTTTTCCTTCATTACTGAAAATTTCATAAGAAATCGCTAGGTCTTCTTCGGTATAACTAAGTTCAAACACACTTAAAACATAGATATGCAATTCAGATTGATCAAAAATAACACCTGAACCATTTCTTGTTTCTACTAAATTATTCGTGTCATCAAAAAACCGAACTTTTACTCTAACTCCAGATAAAGATGTTTTAAATGCTACTTCATT
>CAZDCS010000038.1:9279-9587 GCA_964504015.1 uncultured Mariniplasma sp.
AATGAAGTTCACAAATTCATTAATGCCCTCTATATCATTATCAAGGTATTGTTTGAAATGTTGTTTGAGACGAAGATGCTCTTCGCTATAGTCTTGATCTTGACTAAAAGAACACCCTGTCAAAAAAACCAGTAAAATAAGGCAAACTACTAAACCCTTTTTCATAATTCTTCACCACTCATAACGAAATCATTCACGATTAAAAATTCTCTAATTTTTTCAACTGGTATAGCAAAAGTATAGTTAGATACAGCAATCCAATCTGTGAAACTTCCTGCATACACAAGGCCAACTAGTTCCAAATTATC
>CAZDCS010000039.1:0-9501 GCA_964504015.1 uncultured Mariniplasma sp.
TTGTTCGCCCAAATGCTCGCTATCGCTCGCACTTCGCAAAGCCCGAAAACGTTATACGCAATCGTGAGCAAAAGGCTTATGGGAGTCCCCCTATATAGGAAATCTAAAATTGGAGGTGATTTAGATGGAAGAGATTGATAAGTTTGACGAAGAGATATATTACTACACGCCAGATGGCATTAAAATTTGTGCTCGGATAAGTAAAAAAATAAAAAAAGAACCAGTTGGAAATATCATAATGGTTCATGGATTAAATAATGATATGGATGAGGATGGGAGTTTTATTAAATTGACTGTTATTTTTAACAAAAAAGGTTATAATACATTAAGATTTGATTTTAGAGGTCATTGGGATTCCGAAGGAAAGACAGAGGATGTTACAATAAATGAAGAACTAATTGATTTAGAGACTTCCATAAGAAAATTTGATAAGATTATAGGAATAGAATCTAAATGCATCATTATCGCATCAAGTTTTGGTGCTGTAGCATCAATATTATACACTTCAAAGAATGAAGAAAAAATTGAAAAACTTGTTTTATGGAATCCCGTATTAGACTTTGAAAAAACTTTTTTAAACGCGATTACTCCCTGGGGAAAAACTTTCTTTAATTCTAAAGGTTATGAAGAATTACGAACCAAAGGTTATATTACTATTCCCGAAACTGATTTCAGAATTGGTCGAGAATTGGTAGAAGAATTTAAGAAAATAAAACCATATAAGGTCTTAAGTGAAATCAAAATACCTGTTCTGACTATCCATGGGACTAAAGATACAGCTGTTCCATTTGAAGTTTCAAAAAAATATGGGACACCAAATGATCAAAGCTTGTTTATTTCGCATGACTGTGAACACACATTTATCGGAATAGTAGATGTTGTTATAGAAGAAACTGTCCAGTGGATAACAACGGGGAGGATATCGAATGAATCGTGAGGATTTTAAAGCGAAGGGGATTACCGTAGGGGAGTACACTAGATGTTTTGGACCCATATATGTCGAAAAAGGAGTCAAAATACTGGATTATTGCTTCGTCGGATTTGCAGGTAAAGACGAAGATTTTACCTTTAAATATGCAGACATCAATCAAGAAGATATTACTTATATTGGACAAGACACGGTAATAAATCCTTTCTCAATTATTTTTCGAGGAGCCAAGATTGGGGAAAACGTAGAAATTAGTGAATATTCAAGAATTGGGTTAAGGACAAAAATAGGGGATGGAACAAAAATTGTGTATGGTGCAAAAATTTATGATGATGTGATTATTGGTAAAAGATGCATAATTGCGGGATTTTGTTGTAATGGAAGTGAGATCGGCAATGAAACTACTATGATGGGACATTTAATTCATAAATATCCGATCCATGCAATTGACGTATGGGACAATGATGAAGTAGAGGATCATCCTTCACCAATTATTGAGGAGAATGTTATTGTTGGGTATAACTCAATAATTATCGGAGGGGTTACAATTGGGAAAAACTCATATATTGGTGCGGGAACAATTATTACCCAAGATATCCCACCAAATACTAAAGTTATTACTTCAAGAATCTTAAAAACGTCTATTAGGTGAACTTCTATGCAAAACATTGAAGAACTATTAATAACCTTAAGGGAAAATTGGGCTACTTTATCTCAAACTAAATGCACAGGTACTATTGCCGTGGTTGATTTAACAGCTTCTACTCGATTTAAATCTCTATTCCCGTCCCCAGACATTTGGATAGAAAGACTATCTAGTTTTATGGAAGTCGTTCGTATGGCAGGAAATGAGATACTTAACAAACCTTATATTAAGTATTTGGGCGACGGGGCACTTCTTTTCGCAAAGGCGGACGAAACAGATCCTGTAAAATTTATAGAGTTCTCAGAAACATTAACAAAAAGAATCAAATTGTTAAATGAAGGGGATTCTAGATATGCCTCACCACTATTTTCAATTGAATTCACAGTTGCTTTAGATTATGGTTCAGATATATATCTCTTCAGTAATGGCGATCCGCAGGGTATAGTGATTGATAGAGCCTTTCGAATCAGTAATTATTTAATGCCGAATATGATCGGAATATCATCTTCATTTTACAAGTATCTAAAAGATAGGGGTTATGCCGAGAAATTCACATTTGCTGGAAAGGCTAGTCTGAAAGGGATAAGTGAGATTTGGCAGAAAATTTATGCTTTGAATACAATTGAGAATTTTTCAGTTCAGTTTAGTCCCGAGCAAAAGAAAAAGGAGGCTTTAGTTGATATATGGGAGACGGGGAAAAATGACAAACCCATATGGGTTGTGAGTGGAGCCATTCATAGTGAGGAAGATATCATTGTGGATGCATACTCAGTTCAACATGGAGACAGTAATGCACTGATTGAAATTATACATATATTAAGCAAATTGTATCCCGATCGAGAGATTGAAATTGTAACATCTGAGGAGTATCTTGAGAGGAATCGCAGTTCACTTGAGAACGACATTGTTTCTGTCAGTGGCTCTTACTATAATTTAGTCACTCGAAGAATAATAAACAAAATGAAACTCCCAATAAACTTTGAATTAGATTTAGAGAAACTCAATGAATATGAAGACCCGATTCTGACCTTTTTTGAGGCGGACGAGAGTAAAATTGAATTTAATACCGATCGAGATGGTTCTAGAATATTCGCAGACCCGTCTGTATTCATTAAGACAAAAAATCCATTTGCAATGGATAATAGATTTATTTATCTAATTATGGGCAATCAGACTCAGGGGACATACGGCTCCGCACTTATGTTCGGTATTTCGTCACCTCATTTATTTACAAACTATGAATTTCTAAAAAACAAACTTAGTGAAAGCGGGCAGGATATTAGTGGATTTGGAATCATTACGAAAGTAAATATTATAAATGGTTATGCCGAGCCAATTGAACTAAGAAGCACTATGGGTTTAAAGATGTTCACATTACCATTAAATTATGATGTTAATGTAATACAGAAGGGACCAAAATGAGCAATCCGAAATATGCTGGGCGAAATGTCATAATTACTGGAGCTACTTCTCCTTTAGCGATAGAATTTATCAAATGGTTACTTTCTGAAAATTACAATGTTATCGCAATTTCAAGAAGATTATCACAAGAACTTAAGGATGTTTTATATTTAACAATGAAGAACAAACTAATTATTGCGGATCTAAGTAGTATAGAGGATATAAAGAAAGCAGTAGAGCAGGTTAAAAAAAGCTATGATAGTATTGATTTACTTATAAACAATGCATGCGGTTGGTACGAGGGGGGGATTGAGGCTACACCTTTCGACGAAATAAAAAAGCAAATCGATTCGAGTATAACTGGAAATATATTACTTACAAAAGAGATAATTCCGTTATTACTTAGAGCTTCGACCCCAAAGATAGTAAACATATGCTCCACAGTTGGGACTGGGTACAGATTTAGTCCAAACACTCTTTACGTGGTATTGAAAGGTGCTTTGGAGGCTTTTGGTAGGTCTCTCAGAAATGACTTAAGAGAAGATAATATCAGAGTTATAAATATTCATCTAGGGCAACTTGATGATTATGAACCTGCTGACAACCCGAGAATTCCTCTCGATGATTTAGTCAGAGTATTAGAACTTATACTTTCAGTTTCGCCAGATACTAGTATAGATAGTATTTGTTTAACTCCCCTCAAATATTATTATTGATGGTTGATTATTATGAAGTTAAATTTTAATTTTGGGATTATAACACCAATCTGGAAAACAGATTATTCGCATCTTAAAGAAATGGTAGAATCTCTTAATAGGCTATTTAGATTGGGCATTACATTCGACTGGTCAATTATTGTAGATGGTGATAAAAGAGATGTTGATGTTTTCTTAAGACAAATTATAGATCCTTTGTTATTACAAAATACTTTTATATCTACTCTAAATAAACACTGTGGTCCGAGTTTCGCGAGGAATTATGGTGTGAAATTATTGGATTGTGATTTTATCTGTTGGTTAGATGCAGATGATGCGATCGATCCACGAAACTTTATAACCATACTTACTGAATTAAACTCAAAGGACAAAACTTTTTGGGATAATTACGATTTAGTATATACTGATTCTTATGATTGTGATTCATATCTAAATGTCATTTCAACTCGTAAAAAGAAATTTATTCATAATTTGCATTGTAAATATAAGAATACAGTTTTTGACCCATTGTTAGGTGTTGATTTTATATATCAGTTACAATTCATTAAAAAAGAGAGTTTTTCATCTGTAGGTGGATTTAATGAGCAGAAGATATTAGGTGAAGATGTTGATTTGGTTTTGAGAATCTCGGAAATGTCAAAAAATGTTAACTTTTTCCATATCCCAATCCCCGTGTATTGCTACAGAAATAATCCAAATGGTAGATCTAACGTTGAGTGGAGAAAATTAAAAGATCAAATGGAAAGAATTTACCTTGAAAGTTCAAGAAGACAATATTTCCCGATTCACGGTTATAAATACATTGGGGAGTTTAGCTTGAGTAATGGTGTTTTTCAACATCCAATATGTTGTGATAATACTAATAACCCTTTATATGACATCTACTTACCGTTAGATGAAACTAATCGTGTGATACTTCCTCTTTATGTAAAATATAACGGATAAAAGATTAATTGAAGAAAAATATGGAAATGTGATGGAAATGATAGGTTATAAATGGGCCTTTTGCTCACGACTCTTCGGTCGCTGGCGCTCCCTCGTCCTCGCTACGCTCGGAGCGTATAACAAACGCATATCTGGCTTCGTGCCTTCGGCACTCCGCCCAAATTCGCCCTTCGGGCGAACTTCAGATATGCGTCAAACGTTATACGCAATGCTCAAATCGCTACGAATAGAATCAAAATCAAGAGTAGTTAAAAATTAAGAGAGACTTGCATATGAGGGAAATAAATTTTGAAAACTGCATAAAATACATAGCGATAGTTAAAGAGTTGGTTGCTAATGCTTGGCTCTCTAAAGAGCTTGAAAAGATCGGTTCTTATAAACCCCCTAAGAAGTTAAGAAAATTGAGTTTTATTAACTATGCTGAGAAATTTCACCCCTTAGCTTTTCTAATATATCAAGCAGATAAGCAATTGAAATCTTGCGCAGAGAAGAAAGTTTTTGAAGTTTCCGAGGAAATTTTAAGGTTGTCTTACCTTGGTGAGAATTTATTTATTTTGAAAGAACAAACCACAAAAGGTTTACATGATAAAATTCAAGATTTGACCTCGTCTGATAAGAAACTTTTTGACAAAACAACTTATGAAATTGAAATAGCAGTTGCATATGTAAGGAAAGGACATCAAGTTGAATTTGTAGACACAATGTCCAAAGAAGGTAGAAAAACTCCCGACTTGTTGATTAATAAAGAGGTCGAAGTTGAATGTAAGAAAAAAGATAGAACTACTGATAGCGATATAAGAAATACTGAATATTGGAAGTTAATTATACGGAGAGCATCCGGGACGATGGAGTGCTTTAGATTGAATTATGCGGTTTTTATCAAAACACAAAGAGATCCTGAAAAAGAAGACATGGAATTTATTTTACACCAGGTCCAAGAACTTATAAAAGAAGGAAAGCAGGGTAGATTTGCATTTCACGACAGAGGAATTGGTATTACTTTACAGATACTTTCTACGAAGGATCAAGAAATAGAATCAGAAGGGATCGAGTTTGGCACAGGTGAAGAATTAGACTACGTGGTTCCAGCAAGGGAATTCAAAAAAGATGGGGGAGGCAAAGCGTTTATTAGAAATCCCAGAATTTTTGGGTTTAAAAGTGGAGAGCTACCTGAACGTATTACAAGCGTAGTTGAATCTATCAAAAACGCAACGAAACAGTTAAGCGGAGAACGACCAGCGTTAATTTATGTTAACCTAAATATGATTGATCGAAAAATGATAGATAAAGATTTCGAGCGACTTGACCGTTTGACTAAAGGCTTACTGAAGAATAATTCTACTGTATCTGGGGTTGTAATCACAACTGAGTTTTTTGGAAAGGATGTTCAAGGATATGTTTATTCCCACAAGGCGAGAGTTATTAGAAATGAACAAGCGAAATACCCTTTGCCTTTAGGCTTTGAAATAGTTGGAGAAAACCGTGATTAATATGGGGAATTACTTTGCGATTTTCGCACTACTCTCGCTCTGTTCGCTGCGTATAACAGCGGATAAAAGGCTACGGTGGTACGCACCTTCGCCCAAATTACTTCGCAACTTCTCATATCCGCCGAGCGTTATACGCCCCCGATAGGGGCGAGCCTTGCGAAGCAAGGCGAAGAATTGCGGGCGACGGACTTGAAAAGGTGATATAAGTATGAATGGCTTAGAGACAAACATCTGGAGTTATCTCATAGGGATTGCCTCCGGCATCACGCCTTTAATCGGTTACAAAATATATAGGTATCTTACAACAGTGCATCCTCTGAAAAAACTATGGAAAGAATATATATCTAAGGAGACGTACGGAATATTATCTTGTAGCGATTTAATAATTGATATAGATACCCTCAGCACAGGATTGTATGATTCCTTGGCACTTTCAGAGATAAGAGAGCTCTTATCATCTTTTCCAAATACATTACTTCATGCATACAGTTGTAAGCGTTACCCACCCTACCTAAATCAAAATAACATTATCCTTTTTGGTGGGCCTATGTCCAATAATCTTTTAAAAGATATTATGATAGAAAAAAAGAAGACATTTTTACAATTCCAAGATCACACAATAATCAACACAAAAAATAATAAACGATTTGAGCCGAAAATTAAGGATAATAGAGTTATAAAAGATTTTGGGATCATAATAAAAATCAAGAACCCATACAACTCAGATTTAAACTTGATAATAGTTGCTGGTTGTTTTGACTATGGAACTTTTTTATCTGCAAAAATGTTGACAAATCCGGAAGGCGTAAAAAAGATTTCAAAAATTGTAGGAGCGGATTATTTTGAAATTGTGGTTTCGGGAGATATCATTGAAGGGACCCCACAAACGCCTGTTATAGAAGATTATATCGTCAGAACGGAGGATTAAAAATGAAGAAGTTAATTATCTGTCCCGTATATAACGAGGAAAAATACCTTGCCTCTTTTATTGATGACGCACGTTCTGTCTGTGATTATCCCATTTTAATAATAAATGACGGATCCACAAATAATACGCTAAACATAATAAGATCGAAGTGTCCAGATTTTTTAATTAACCACACCAAAAATATGGGATATGGGAAATCTTTAATAGACGGTTTCAATTTTGCAGTAAGAAACAATTACCGGTACATTATTACAATCGATGGAGATTCACAACATGATGCTACGATGATACCTATTTTTTTCGAGAAGATAAAAGAATATGACATAGTCTCAGGAAGCAGATATTTGTATATCCGCGAACATCCTGATATAGAGCCACCGCAGTCTCACTTTGTTTATCATCAGTTAATAACAAGCATAATAAACGAAATGTTCAAATCATCTATCACTGACGCTTTTTGTGGATATAAGGCTTATCGAGTTGAAAAAATAAAATTATTAGATATAGATATAGATGGATATGGTATAGCTATTCAGATTATCATCCAAATGTTATATAAGCAATTGAAATATACGGAGCTTCCAGTCCCTATGATTTATCATAACCCTGTGAGAGACAGGGTTCATCCTACGGAAAAAACTAAATATTATTTAGATACTTTGAAGGCTGAACTTCAAAAAGTTGGATGTTATAATGAACGAATTTTCAACAAGTATATTGTCAAATGGGGGTTTTGAAGATGAGTAACCTACATAGAGGAAAAAACGTTATGATGGGAAATAATATTAAAACTTATAGAAAAATAATAATCGGAGACAATACAATTATTGGTGATAATGTAGTAATAGGCCATCCTACTGATGAAATGTTTGAGGCATATAAAAACGAGGCATTTGATAAAAATATAATTGATTCGCCTGATATTAATACCACTATTGGAAAGGATTGCATAATAAAAAGTGGAACCATAATTTATGTTGGTGCAAAAATAGGAAGTAACATTCTTTGCGGTCATAATGTTCTCATCGGTGAATATTCAAGTTTGGGCGATTACACCAAAGTTTTTGATGATAGTCGAATATACGCCCATGTGAAAATTGGAAAATATGCTAGAATAAACGGCTTTTGCTGTGATAGAAGCGTTATAGGCGATAATGTCTCCATGTTGGGAGATTTAGTTCATAAATATCCTCTTCCAATCGGGGGATTGAAAGAAAAAGCACCTGTGATCGAAGATAATTCTGTAATTGGATGGGGTGCTATAGTAATCGGAGCTGTAGTAGTTCATGAAGGTGCATATGTGGGAGCTGGTGCAATCGTCACAAAAGATATTCCACCATATGTATATGCAGTAGGGATCCCAGCAAAAGTTATTAAAAAAAGAGATAAAATAAAATAAAATTAGAGGGAGTTAGATATATGAAATGCCAATCACTAGACAAAGTGATATCTTTTATTGATTTAGATAACACCTTAATAGAGAGTCCTTATCCCAAAATCTTTGATGGGATTGTCCGCGATATATCTACTAATACGGGGAAAGATTATAACTCAATTTGGTCGCTGATTAATAAAGAATTCAAGAGCCGAGAAGAAAAAAATCTTATTTCAGCTTTTGATTGGGATGATATTCTCTCTATGGTTTGTAAAAAATTGGGAAGTAAATGGGAAAGGTCCTTAATAGTTGACATAGAAAGCTATATTAACAAATATGGAATTAAAGTGTTTGATGGTGTTGAAAACTCACTCAAGGTTTTAAGATTAAAAAGTGATAAATTATACTGTACAACCAATGGATATCTCTTATATCAAGAGCCTCTTTTAGAAGCTACAGGATTATTATCAATATTTGATGACTTCATTACACCTGACTCTGTAGGGGTCACTAAAGCGTCAAAACATTTCTACTGCAAAAAATTAGAGGAAAATAGTAAAGCAATTGTTGTTGGAGACTCGTATAAATATGACATACTATACCCTACGAAATTTGGGTTTTATACAATCTGGGATGTAGAAGCTGTTTTACCATGGTCTATAGTTGAACGGTATCTAAATTTAGCCCCTACACAAAGACCGACTGCAATGAAGGATGAACTAATGAGTTATTTAAAAACTCATGAGAATACAATATATCTACAATCTCATAAACTTACAGAATTACCAGATGCAATAATATTTAATTTCCCTGAGATTATTAATTTTTCCCAAATATTATTGGAGTGTGATTACTTTTGATTTGTACATGTCCGTCGCCCGCAACTCTTCGCCTTGCTTCGCAAGGCTCGCCCCTATCGGGGGCGTATAACAGACGCATATCTGGCTTCGCTACGCTTCGCCCAAATTTGCCCTATCGGGCGAACTTCAGATATGCGTCAACCGTTAGGCGACATGGTCCTGAATTGAAAAGAGCATTATGGAGGTGAAAAAATGTACAGAGGTATCATCCG
>CAZDCS010000040.1:0-9440 GCA_964504015.1 uncultured Mariniplasma sp.
TCGATTGAACAATTAGTTTTTTCGGCATGTAGAGGAGGTTGGCCATCAAGTCTTAATAAAAAAACTGACCAAGCTAAATTATTTGTTGTAAATTCGTATGTCGCTAATATTTGTGAACATGATGTATCAGCTGTTGATGGCATAAAAAAAGAACCTAATAAGGTTAAAGCGCTACTGAAATCATATGCACGAAATATAGCAACTAATGCAACTAATAAAACGATACTTGCTGATATTAATATCAATTTCAGCTTGTCTGAAACAACATTGTATTTATACTTAAACACATTACAAAAGATTTTTGTTATTGATGATATAAAGGCATGGAACCCTGCTATTAGATCAAAGACTTCTATTCGAAGTGCTAATAAAAAAATGTTTATTGATCCTTCTATTGCTGTTGCAAGTCTAGGTTTAGCGCCCGCTGCACTACTACAAGATCTACATACTTTTGGTTTTATCTTTGAGAACCTTTGTCTTAGAGATTTAAGAGTATATTCTAGTGCACTAGGAGGAGACATCTCCTGCTACCAAGATCGGCTTGGCTTAGAAGCGGATGCTGTCCTACATTTAAAAGATGGCAGGTATGCCCTAATAGAATTTAAACTAGGCAGTAAAGACATTGAAAATGCTGCGACGAACTTGCTGAAGTTAAAACAATTGATAATTCAAGCTAACAAAAAGGAACCTTTGAAACTCAGAAAACCAGATTTACTGCTGGTTATTACAGGCGGTAAAATGGCTTATACAAGAAAAGATGGAGTTAAGATTATCCCAATAGGGTGTTTAAGAGATTAGTTGTAACCTAGCTGCTAGGAGTTGCAGTTATACAGGGATGCTATATGTGTTTTGTAGAAGCATAATGGATGTTTTTTCAATTGTTTTGTGGTTATTATTGTAGTAAAATTTAAGAAGTGAAGAAACACATATTTTGCAATTTTATAGGATTTAAAGAACGAGCAGATAACAATCTCTAACTATTTAATGATGATATATTCAAGTCTAGTTTGGAGTGTTTTCCAATTGATATTTTTAAGCCATATCACTACTTATCTTGAACAGCGTTAACACAAAAAGGTAAATATAAAAAGCAGAAAGAGTGAAACCAATGAAGGAAAATATCTATAAAATTATTGTTGCTGATGACGAGACTTTTGTTAGAGAAAGAATAGTTTCAAAAATCCCTAAAAATATGGGATTTGAAGTGGTGGGTCAGGCCGCAAATGGTTCTGAAGCACTTGATTTGATTGAGTTATTGAAGCCAAATGTTGTGTTCACTGACATTAAAATGCCCTTTATTGATGGAATTGATCTAGCAAGAACAATAAGAAAACAATATCCCACTATTAAAATAATCTTCATTTCGGGATATAGTGAGTTTTCATATGCAAAAGAGGCTGTTTCTTTAAATGTGGTTAGCTATTTGTCAAAACCGATTGATGAAGCGGAAGTTGTGGAAAGTTTAAGTAAAGTAAAAACGCTACTAGATGAAGAATACCAAACGTTATACAATCAAGAGCGTCTACATAGCATGTATAAAAAAAACCTTCCATCCTTAATTGAAAACCGCTTTAATACACTACTTAACTTAGCGGAAATAACAGATGATGATCTGGAGAGTTTTAAAACCTATAATATTGATTTAAACCATGGTGAATTCTTTGTGGGGTTTGTTGAGATCAAAGGGACAACCTCGTTTTTAGAAATTGAGCAGTTGCGAATTTTTTTGATGAATTTATTAGATGAGGAGTTTTCAAACTTTAAAGCTGGATTCTACTTTAGTAGAGGCTATGAACTGATTTTCATTGTCAATAGTGAGGTTTTAAATGCTTCTGATATTGAAACATGGTTTAATAAGATTATTATTCGAAAAAACGAATTTTCGTCAATTGAAGTTAAGATTGGTGTTTCCGAGGTTTTTGCTAATTTCAAACGTTTTTCATCTTATTTTAGACAGGCCAAAAAAGCTTTGTCATATGGCAACTATGTAAGTATTGGTGATGTTATTTATTATAGTGATATCTCAACGCGCAAAACAATACAGTTGCAGTTTAACAAAGATGAGATTAACGAAATCACCTATACAATGAAATTCAAATCAGATAATGATATTAAAAATCTATTTTCTAAAATGATTAAGAAAACCGATATGCAGAAACATTACTTATTCAATAAGCAATATTATATAATTAGCTTAGCTAACATCTTTATTGAGTTTTCGCAAAGTCTTCATGTTGATATTAGTGAAATTCTAAAAACAAGTATAATTAAAAAGCTAGAAATGTTTGCCGATCTAAGGTCGATGTTTGAATTTTTGTTAGATCTATCTTTAAAAATCCGCTCAACAAGTATCGATAGATCGCAAAACAAGGCTCATGAAGTTTTGCAAAAAGTACTATCCTTTATTGATGCTAACTATTATGATGCCGGAATTTCAATGGAAGTTGTAGCTGCTAAATATGGAGTTAGTATTTCTTATTTGAGTTTTTTATTTAAAAAAGAACGTAAGACAACTTTTAATAAGTACCTAATTGCAAAACGGATAGACCATGCTAAAGAACTGCTTTTATATTCTAGTCAAAAAATATCAGATATCTCAAGTATAGTTGGATATAATGATGTCTATTATTTTAGCTATAGTTTTAAAAAACAAACAAAAAAATCGCCAAGGGAATATCGCAATGATCAAAGCAATTAGAAACCTTTCTATATCTAAATCAATTTTTTTGATGACGCTACTTACAGTAGGCGTTATTATGCTGTTGTCTAGTCTAATTACCTATAATATTATTTATAAACGCACAAACGAACTTATTGCTAGCACCTCTAGAGAAATAAACAAACAGATTG
Source organism: uncultured Mariniplasma sp. (assembly GCA_964504015.1). Lineage (GTDB taxonomy): Bacteria > Bacillota_I > Bacilli_A > Acholeplasmatales > Acholeplasmataceae > Peloplasma. The sequence goes on from CAZDCS010000040.1 coordinate 2,851, forward strand.
TCCTAAACTATGAAAATTATTTCAACTCTGTTATTGATAAATCAACAGTTTTGCAAAAACATATTATGGATTATACACAAAGCAATGAGGTTACATCGCTTGAAACCTTTTTTGTTACAACAAAAAACTTAGAGAGAAACATCACAGCAGTTATTTTATTTAATCATCAAGGAGAAATAATTGCCTCGAGCTCAACTAGAGAAGCTTTAGAAGATATAGCGATGAAAGATTGGTTTGTTAAAGCAGCTACTCAGCGTGATATACACCACTTTAGCAGTCCGCACACCGATGATATATTCAAATTGGAAAAAGAAGTGTTTTCGATATCTAAATCTGTTTCATATCACACCGCAGCAGGTAGAGTAGTTAACGGAGTTTTATTAATTGAAATAGATGCAAGTGATTTTATAGCGCTTTCATCAATGACTAACTTAGGCGAATATGGACATATTATTATTATGGATAGTGAAAATGTTCTAGTCTACTCTTCAAAGAAAAATTGCTCTTCACAGGCATGTGAAAGTGTTGTCATTGCCAGTGAAATTATTTTAGGTGGTGAGTTGATTACAATAAATGATTTAAGTATGTATGTTAATGTTAATACAATTAGAAATACTAGATGGAGTATAGCAACATTTAATAATGTTGATGCAATTGACCAAACGAAAATCGAAGTATTAGTGATTATGCTAACTATTTTTTCAGCGACATTAGTCGCGGTTGCACTTTTTTCTAGTGCCCTTGGTAAAAGAATTACGAAGCCAATGGAAAAACTAGAACAGCATATTATCTCACTTGAAAAAGGTGGTTTTGATCAAATAATTGAGGTTGAAGGGCAAAAAGAAGTTGTTCTTTTAGCGAGTTCTTTTAATAAGATGAGTAAGAGGATTAGTGATTTGATGAAAGATATAATTATCGAGCAAAATGAAAAACGAGAAACACAGTTTCTTGCCTTACAAAACCAAGTTAATCCACATTTTTTATACAACACACTAGACTCAATTGTTTGGCTGAGCGAAAACAATAGAAATAAGGATGTCGAAAAAGCAATTATAGCATTATCAAAATTTTTCAGAATGAGCATTACAAGTGATATGAGTTTGGTCAAGTTAAAAGATGAAATTGAGCATGTTTTGAGCTATTTGTTGATCCAACAAATTCGCTACCAAAATGCTTTTGTTTTTGAGTTTGATATCAAAGATTCTATTTTGGATTTCTATGTCTTAAAACTTTCATTACAACCTCTAGTTGAAAACGCCATTATTCATGGACTTAAACCTGATGAGGAGTTTAGTAAGATATTGATTAAAGGATATGAAAAAGATGCTTACCTTTATCTAGAAGTTATTAATGAAGGGTATGGGATTAGCGAAGCCAAGATTAACGAATTGCATCAAGTTATTAAAGGAACAAAAGAAACCAAAAGCATCGGGTTAAAAAACATCTATCAGCGGCTAAAATTATATTATGGATCAAGAGCAGATCTATACTTCGATAGTGAGTTAGATAAACAAACTACTGTTACAATCAAAATCCCTAAAAAAGAAGGACTTTAAAATGAAGAAAATACTATTAGTAGTTATAATATTGTTTTTAATGAGTTGCCAAGAAAAACCGATAGTTGTCCCCTTAATTATTTATGACATGAAAGATGCTTTCATGAATGATTTTGAAGAAAAGATTCAAAGGATTTCAGGTGATGAGATTGAGATTGTTACCTTTGATAGCCGGAACTCGCAAACTATCCAAAATGAATATATTGTACAATTGATCGATGAGGGTCATCGAGTTTTGATTATTAATCCTGTTGATCGCTTAAGTGCACATGCCATCATTAATAAGGCAAATAAAACAAATACTAAAATAATTTTTATCAATCGTGAACCACTAGCTATTGATATGGCTTTAGGAAACAATGTTTTTTATATCGGCGCTGATGCTGTGCAATCGGCTGAACTACAAGCAGACCTTGTTAAGAGTCTATTTGGTAACGATCATCGAAGGCTAAATGAGTTTGATTTAAATGACGATAATATTATTCAAGCTGTGATTTTAAAAGGAGAGTTAGGGCACCAAGATGCTGAAGCGCGAACGAAACATGTTATTGAGGAACTAATTCAGGCCAACTTTAATGTTGATGTTTTAGAAATAGCTGTCGCAAACTTTGATATGGATACAGCTGAGTTTGCTATGGACCAGTTGATTAAGGATTACGGTGGGCAATTTGAGGTTGTGATAGCGAACAATGATGAAATGGCACTAGGTGCCATTAAATCACTGACTAGACATCAGTATTTTATTGATGGAAATAATGACGGGGTGATTGACCGCGAAAGAGAGGTTTGGTTTCCTGTTGTCGGTATTGATGGACTAGAGGCGGCATTAGTTAAAATTGGAAAAGGTTTTTTGTTAGGAACAGTATTCAATGATTCGCTTAAAATGGCTCAAGTGAGCTATGAACTAGCTCTTTCGTTAGTTAAGGGTCATAGTTTAGAATCATTTATGCTAGTTGATGACAAATACATTTGGATCGATTATCAAAAAATCTTTTTTGAACTTCAAAAAATTGATTAGTAAGACAAATAATAAGAAATCGAAAAAAAATAGTAAAATAATGAATGTTATGAAAGCCCTTTCTAAGGTAGACTTAGAGGTGAAGTAAAAAAAAGAAAAGGAGTTTATAGTATGAAAAGATTAAGTATTTTATTATTTGTTGTTATGGTTTCTTTAGTGGGGCTTGCTGGTTGTAAGGATACCACAGTTGATATTGGTATTATTTTACCGACGAGAGATGAGCCGAGATGGATTCAAGATGAAGAGAGATTTAAGGCTGCTCTAGAAGATACTGAGCATACGGTTGAAATTCTATTTAGCCAAGGGTCAACTGCTACTGAATTAGCAAATGTTGAAACCTTAATAGCTAGAGGAATTGAAGTTTTAATTATTACTGCTCAAGATGGTGATGCTGCAGGTGCAGCTGTTGAATTGGCAAAAGCTGAAGGAATTAAGGTTATCGCATACGATCGCTTAATTACTAATACAGATGCTGTTGATTTCTATGTTACTTTTGACAGTATTGCTGTTGGCGAAGCACAAGGTCAATTCTTAGTTGATAATGCTACAGGTTCTGGTAATCCGTTGTATCTATATGCAGGTGCGGCAACTGATAATAATGCCTTTTTATTTTTTGAAGGCGCATGGAATGTGCTACAACCTAAAATTGCTGATGGAACATTCGTAATTAAGAATTCATCAGAAGCGGTTGAACTACAAGCTAAAGCAGAATTAACTAGAGCTGAAATGGGCGATATTATTGGCCAAATCACAACAAATTGGGATTTTGCTACTGCGAAATCTCTAGCGGAGTCTCACTTGACTGCAGCTTCTACACAAGATAAAGGCGATGTCTTTATTCTAGCTCCTAATGATGGAACAGCTCGCGCGATTGCTAATGCATTTCTTGATGATACTGATGTTACAAGTTATGTTATTACCGGTCAAGATGCTGAAAAAGCTTCAATTCAATACATTCTTGATGGTAAACAGTCAATGACAGTATTTAAAGATGTTAGAACATTAGTTGCTGATGCAATGGGAATTGCTATAACATTACTTGAAGGTGGAACACCAGAAACAACTGGAACACTTCATAATGGTGAAATTGATGTCCCTACTAAAAAGTCTGATGTTATTGTTGTAACTAAGGAAAATGTTAGAAGTGTCTTAATTGATAGTGAGTTTTACCAGGAAGAAGATTTTAATTTCCCAAGTTAATAGCAAGTAAATAAGTAATTCAGTGGTGAGATAGCTCACCACTGAATTAACTAATAAAAAAGGTGACTATGAATAATATCTTAGAAATGATTGACATTACAAAAGATTTTCCTGGTGTTAGAGCTCTAGATAGGGTTAGCTTTAATGTCGCTCAAGGCGAGATCCATTGTCTTGTTGGCGAAAACGGAGCCGGGAAAAGCACCTTAATGAAGATTTTAAGTGGTGTATATCGAAAAAATAAATATCAAGGTAGTATCGTTTTAAACGGTAAAACGCAAAATTTCAACAGTATTCGCGATAGTGAGAGTAAAGGGATAGCGATTATCCACCAGGAATTAGCTTTAATTCCCGAGCTTTCAGTATATGAGAATATTTTTTTAGGGCATGAGATAAAAAAAGGCATATTTATTGATTGGAATGAAACGATAACTCAGTGTCGTAAATATTTAGAGATGGTTGGGCTTGATGTTGAGCCTGAGACTAAAGTTGTGAATCTAGGTGTTGGGAAACAACAGCTAATCGAGATTGCAAAAGCACTTAGTAAAGATGTTAGTTTATTAATTTTAGATGAACCAACAGCAGCGTTAAATGAAGAAGAGAGTGAAAATCTGCTAAAGTTACTACGTGATTTAAAAAAACACGATGTGACTTCAATTATGATTTCACATAAACTAAAAGAAGTAATTGAAATTGCTGACACGGTCACTGTTTTGCGAGATGGAAAAACAATATGCTCTCTTGATAAATCTCGAAATGAAATTAAAACACCAATTATTATTAAAAGTATGGTGGGTCGTGAAATAAGTGATGTTTTTCCAAAAAGGAAGAAACATAAGAGTAATGAAATACTATTTGAAATAAAGAACTTTAATGCTTATCATAAGGAAATAAGACGTATGGTCGTCAAAGATGCCTCTTTTTATGTTAAAAAAGGCGAGGTAGTCGGCCTCTCGGGGTTAATGGGAGCAGGAAGAACAGAATTAGCATTAAGTATCTTTGGGAATTCTTTAGGTTATGATTTGACAGGAGATACTTATCTTGAGGGTAAGTTGATTTCTATCTCTAATCCAAAAGACGCGATTGACAGTGGGATATCATATGTCACTGAAGATCGTAAAGGAAACGGATTAATCTTAATTCAAGATGTTAAGAAAAATATTACTTTGGCTAATCTCAAATCGCTATCAAAAAACTTTATTATCGAAGATAACAAAGAAATTGGGATTGCTAATCGTTATAGGGAAACAATAAATATTAAAACACCGTCTGTTGAACAGACGGTCAGTAACTTAAGTGGCGGTAATCAACAAAAAGTCTCAATTAGTAAATGGCTTTTCACCAACCCAAAAATTTTGATTCTTGATGAACCGACCAGAGGAATTGATGTTGGTGCTAAATTAGAAATCTACAATGTTATTAATGAGTTAGTAGATAAAGGCTTGAGCATTATTTTAATATCATCAGAGTTACACGAAATAATTGGAATGAGTGATCGAGTTTATGTTTTAAATAGTGGAAGAATAGCTGGAGAATTAGCAATCGAAGATTGCACGCAAGAAAAAATTATGGAATTGGCAACGATGTAAGAGGGAAGATATATGAAAGCAGTTCAAATGTATTTAAAAGAATTAAAAAGTGTTATCAAAGAAAATATTCGCGAGTATGGAATGTTTATTGCTTTAGCGGTTATTATGATAGTCTTTGCTATTTTAAGTAATGGGTTATTTCTTAGTTCACGCAATATTTCCAATCTATTAAACCAAACCGGCTATATAGCCGTGTTAGCGATTGGAATGACTTTGGTTATTGTTATTAGACACATTGACTTAAGTGTTGGTTTTGTCGCAGGCTTCATCGGTGCAGTCGCCGCTATTTTACTGGTTCAAGGTGGTGTGCCCTTAGCATTAGTAATAATTATTGTCTTAGCTCTCGGAGTTTTGATTGGCGTTTGGCACGGATTTTTAATTGCTTATTTGGGGTTACCTGCTTTTGTAGCCACACTAGCAGGCATGCTTTTGTTTCGTGGTGCCTTGTTACAAGTAACGCAAGCCACAGGGACAATCATTATTCCAAATGAAACATTTAATGCTATTTCAAACGGCTTTATCCCTGATATTGCTAATATCGATGGATTACATGTCCTTACTTTGATTCTAGGTGTCCTAGCTGTTGTTTTATTTACAGTTATGGAACTAAAAACACGAAAAGATAAAAAATACTATAAGTTTAAGGTTTTGAGTAAACCGATGTTTTTGACAAAGATTATCTTTGTTTCAGGGGTCATTTTGCTGATAAGTTTCACATTAGCAACTTTTAGGGGGCTTTCATGGACGGTGGTTATTGTGTTTGTTATTGTAGCCATCTATCATGTGATTACTAATAAAACAGTTGTAGGACGCTATATTTATGCTGTTGGAGGGAATCCAGAAGCTGCTGAGTTAAGCGGGATTAGTGTTAATAGAATTACACTGATGGTATTTGGGTCAATGGGATTATTATCAGCTATCTCTGGAATCATGTTCGCATCTAGGTTAAGGTCAGCGACTGTAACAGCAGGAACACTGTTTGAACTTGACGCGATTGCGGCTGCCTTTGTTGGTGGCGTTAGTGCTAAAGGCGGAATTGGTAAGGTCACAGGGTCTATTATAGGAGCGGTCGTGATGGCATCGCTATCGAGTGGAATGAACTTGATTGGTGTTGATGTATCACTGCAATATATTGTTAAAGGCTTTGTTTTAATTTCAGCTGTTGTCTTTGATGTTAAAACAAGGAATAAACGTTAGTTATAGATGAAGAGGACCTCCTCTTCATTTTTT
>CAZDCS010000041.1:0-9397 GCA_964504015.1 uncultured Mariniplasma sp.
AAGAGCTGGGTTATGATGCTGGTTTTGGGCCTAATCAATATGCTTTTGATGTTGCAAGTTTTGCAGCACAGCTAATAAAACAAAAGAAAATAGGACTAAAAAAATAACCGAAGTAATATTGTTTGATATATGGTAAAATATAATCAAGATAAACGGAGGTTACTATGAAAATATACTCCAAAAAGGGAGATGCTGGTCAAACTGATCTTTTAAGTAAAAGAGTCAGTAAAGCAGACCCGCATATTGCTTTAAATGGAACACTTGATGAGGCAATGGCATTTTTATTGTTGTCAAAGCATGTTATTACATGTGATTTAATAAAAAAAGAGTATGATAAGATATATGATACTCTATTTTCGATTTGTCACGAAATCGCGATTAACCAAAAGGGTAAATACAATATTCAAAAAAAGGATGTCGATTGGTTAGAAGAAAGAATTGATTACTATTCTACGCAGTTAAAACCATTGACAAAATTTATCAAGTTAGATAAAACAAAGGCTGCCTCTTTAACTAATGTTGCTAGGGTGACAATTAGAAGAGCAGAAAGAGAACTTGTTTTGCTTGAGGAATTACATGAAATCAATAAATTGACATTAGGATATTTAAATAGAGTATCTGATTATTTATTTACAGTAGGTCGTATTTTCGATGAAACAAAAACAAAGTGCATGGAGGATTTTTAAATGGATAAAATAAAAGTTATTATCTGGGGATTTGGAGCGATGGGCCAAGGTATGGCCGATATGCTTTTAGCTAAAAAAGGAGTTCAAATAGTAGGTGTTTGTGATATTAACTCTGCATACAATCAAAAAAACTTTTTAGAGGTATTAGAATCTGGGGTTGATCACGAACCGGTTTTGATCCAATCAGATATTGATAAACTATTAAAAAAAGGTGCAGCAGATGTTGTTATGCTTTGTACTGATAGTTTTGTTGCAGGAGCTTTTGAAAAGATTAAAAAAATCGTTTCTCAAGGCATGAATTGTATTTGTACAGCAGAAGAGATGGCTTATCCGGCAGCTAATGAACCTGTTTTAACTAAACAAATTGATAATTTAGCGCGAGCTTATCAAGTATCTGTCTTGGGGACTGGAATTAATCCAGGGTTTATTATGGACTTGTTAGTAATTGCTCTATCTGGTGTTATGACAGATGTAAAACATATAGAAGCTAAAAGAGTAAACAGTTTAAGCCCTTTTGGACCGGCAGTCATGCATGAGCAAGGGGTCGGTATCTCCATTGGTGAATACCACAAGCGTGTTATGGACGGAAAACTTGCAGGTCACGTTGGATTTAAGGAAAGTATTTATATGATTGCGGATGCTCTTGGAGTTAAACTCGAAGACTTTAATCAACAAATGAAACCAATCGTTACTAATGTTGATCGTAGAAGTAAATATGGGGAAGCCTTAGCGGGATCATTAGCAGGAATTAATATGACTGGGCAAGGTCTTGTTAATGGCGATGTCTTTATTGATATGATGCATCCCCAACAAATCGAACCAGAACTAGAAGGAACATCCACTGGCGATTATATAAAGATTGAAGGGACGCCAAATATAAATATGAAAATCACACCTGAAATAGATGGCGGTATTGGGACAATTGCAATTTGTGTTAATATGATACCTCACATTATAAATGCAAGACCAGGATTAAAAACAATGATAGATTTGCCGGTTCCAAGAGCGATCCTAGGTGATATGAGAGACTTAATAGATAAGTGATTGTTTTAGGAAATCATAATATGGTTTCCTATATTTTTGCTTGTTAAAACAAACTAATTTTGACACTACACTGAAAAAAAATTAAATAAGGCTATATCCGTTTTTACCCGATAAAGCATAATTGTTATTTTGGACAAGGTAGATAATATAAACATTTTCAGTTACTTCAATATAGAAGATACTTCGAAAAAATGTTGTTATATTATTATAGTAAGCGTTTTCACTATATCTTGATTTTTTAGTAAAAGGAGCAGAGGAAATGATTGGAAAAGGAAGTTTTGTTCAAATATATAAAGTTGTTTTGTCAGGCAATAAAAGATCTTCTAATTTGCCGAAAAGCACAGCTGTTGTCCCTTTTGAAATGCGACTTAAAGGCGTGTTGGTTGAATCAGCTAATATTGGAGATACAGTAAAGATAAAAACGGCAACTAACAGATTAGAATCCGGTATTCTAATTGCGAAAAACCCATGTTTTACGCATGGTTTTGGAGGTCATGTCCAAGTTCTTCGGGATGTTAGAGACATAATACTTTCTGAGGTGGAGGGATTAGATGAATAACTCATATCAAGAAACGATGGATAAAAAACCTGAAATTATGAAGGAATCATTAAAGTTAGATTATCAAAAATACGAGGTAGATGGTATTGGTTTTGATTATGAGATGATGATGAATGATTCTGGATATAGTTTAGATGATGTCAGAAAAATCCAATTAGAAAACAGTGTCGGATCAACTCCTTTAATTGAACTGAAACGATTATCTGCTTATGCGAGACAATATGCCGAACCTGGATTTGGAGCTCGCATCTTTTTAAAAGATGAGGCAGCAAACTTAAGTGGATCATTTAAAGCTAGAAGAGCGGCAATGAGCATTCATCAAGCAAAAAAACTTGGTTTTAAAGGTGTTGTTGCTGCAACTAGTGGTAATTATGGAGCAGCTGTTGCTGCTTTGGCAGCAAGAGCTGGGTTAAAATGTATAATTGTTCAAGAGTGTTTTGATTCTAATGGCGTGGGACAACCAGAAATAATTGAAAAGGCTCGCGCTTGCGAGGCTTATGGGGCAGAAGTTATTCAATTGTCAGTTGGGCCAGAACTATTTTATCAATTTTTAAAAATTCTTAAAGAAACTAAATACTTCAATGCATCACTCTATTCACCATACGGGATTATGGGAATCGAAACTCTGGGATATGAAATAGCACAAGAGGTGATGAAAAGAGAAGCTAAATTTCCAGAAGTGGTTATTTGTACAAATGCTGGTGGAGGAAATATCACTGGAACCGCGCGTGGTCTAATTAAAGCTAATGCTAGGGAAACTAAAATTGTCGCTGCTAGTGTGGATTTAGCCGGCCTACATATGGCAAGTGATACTGATTTCAATAAAAAATCATTTACAACAGGTCATACCGGATTTGGAATTCCCTTTGCTACTTTTCCAGACAGAAGCGATGTCCCTAGAAGTGCAGGAAGACCATTGCGCTATATGGATGAGTATGTATTACTTAATCAAGGAAGTGTGTTTTTTATAACAGAAGCACTTGCAGTCCTCGAAGGTCTTGAACGAGGTCCGGCCGGTAATATTAGCCTAGCAGCTGCGTTTAGTATGGCTCAAAAGATGCCAAAAGACCAAATTATAGTTGTACAAGAAAGCGAATATACAGGAGCGGGAAAACATATAAATGCTCAAGTTTCATTTGCTCAACAAAGGGGAATTGACCTGAAGCTAGGTAACCCACTTTCAGAAGTTCCTGGAGAATCAATTGTCTTTCCTAAAAGCGGAAGGTTACTTAAATATAAAATCATTCCACTTAACAATTTAAGAAAATCCTATTTAAGGCATTTTAAAGATAAGGAATTAACCACTAAAGATTACTTATTTCTAGCAGAAGAATTAAAGACAGAAATAAGTCAGATAAAAACAATAATGGAGGCACTAAATGAAGGCAAGAAGTGACGATTTTAAAGAACGTAGAAAACATTTGGCTAAATACACAGATGAGCAATTAAAAAGCTATTTTTATGAGTTGACTGACAAGCTAATTGATCCATTACTTGAAATGGCATATGATTATACATCGCCTGCGATTGAGCGAAGTGTTTTAATGCGTATGGGCTTTTCAAGTATTGAAGCTAAAGCGATAACAAATCGCTTCTTTGAACACGATTTATTGAAATATGGAGCAGGACATGTAGTCTACCTCTATTCAAAAACGAATAAATTGTCACTTCGTGATGCAGGAATGAAACTACTAGAGGGTAGTGATATAAAGAAAATGGTGGAGGTGCTTGCTAATGGATCCAAATAAAAAACTTGACATTAGAAATATTTTATCTGATTTAGAGAATTATCGTCCACGTCGACGTGGTTGGACTTGGCGAAAAGCAGGGCCAATTAATCTAGGTCCTTTTAGATATGAACAAACAAGTCCTTCATTAGATAGATATATACCACTACCAAGTGCAAGACATCTAAAAGATATTGACCCGCAACCAGACGCAACGATTACAACTGAGATTGCATCTGGTAGGTTTGAAGATGATATTAGAAGAATGAGAATGGCTGCTTATCACGGGGCAGATCATATTATGGTAATTAGGACTGCTGGTCAGTCACATATGGACGGATTGTTAGAAGGAACACCGCAAGGCGTTGGGGGTGTCCCAATAACAAGGAAACAAGTCCGTGCACACCGAAAAGCACTAGATATAATTGAAGATGAAGTCGGAAGACCAATTAACTATCATTCATATGTCTCTGGTGTGGCTGGCCCTGAAATAGCAGTTATGTTTACCGAAGAAGGTGTTAACGGTGCACATCAAGATCCGCAGTATAACGTTTTATACCGAAACATTAATATGATTAGAAGCTTTGTTGATGCTGCTGAGAGTAAAAAAATAATGGCTTATGGTCAAATGGCACAAATTGATGGCGCGCATAATGCCAATGCAACAGCGCGCGATGCCTGGAAAGTTATGCCAGAACTTTTAGTGCAACACATGATCAATAGTAGAATGAGTGAGAGAATAGGCATCAAGCCTGATTTGATCTGCTTATCTTCTGTTCCACCTGCTGCACCACCAAGTCCTGACCTTAAATTAAATCTACCCTATGCTCTAGCGCTTCGTGAGTTTTGTTCAGCTTATAAAATAAGAGCACAAATGAATACAAAGTATATGGATTCATCGACGCGAGAAGCTACTGTCACGCATGTCTTAAACTTACTTATTTCAAGATTAACATCAGCCGATATTCAAAGCACGATTACACCAGACGAAGGACGAAACGTCCCTTGGCATGTTTATAATATTGAAGCTTGTGACACAGCAAAGCAAGCGTTAATCGGTATGGATGATTTAATGGGGATGATCGAGTTAAAAAAAGATGGTTACTTAATGGAGACAAAACGAGAAATTCAGGAAAGAGCTATTTTGATGTTAGAAGAAATTAATGAAATGGGGGGCTACTACCAAGCTGTTGAACAAGGCATGTTTGTTGATGGCGGAAATTACCCAGAACGTTTTAATGATGGTATAGCAAGAAAGATAGATGGAGGTATTGGAGCAGGGAGCGTTATTAAGCGAGCATCAAATTATCTGGCACCTGTTACAGCTCATTATGGGTATAATAATGTCGAGCAATACAATGTAGATTTTAAAGATAATCCATCCTTGTTAATTGGAGAGTCAACTTTTGAAAATTCCGATTTGATTCAATACATTGATGAATTAGATGAAGAAGATAATGTTAATACAAGATTAGATGATAATGAAAAATACCGGAGCCAAGGTAAGTTAAAACCAGAAGTTCAATGGTTAGGAGATGGAGTTTTAACTGTTGACCTGTTTTTTCCAGTAGATGAACTAACTGCAGAAGCTGCAGCCTTAGTGGTGGGTCAAAAAATGAATCTATCGGCTGTTGAAGTTATTCACAAGGAAGTTATGCATCCAAGTGAGGGAACTAGAATTCAGATTAAAGGAACAGTTGATTTTGATATTGATATTGCTAAATTGGTCTTGCCGAAAAGAGAACCTAGTTTACCTGAAGATGAAATTATAGCATATATGAAACAAAATAAAATTAATATTATCGCAGGTACTGGCGGCGAAGATGAACATAGTGTTGGTATGCGCGAAATATTAGATATCAAGCACGGAGGAATCGAGAAATACGGAGTTACATATACATATCTTGGCACTAGTGTTCCAGTTGAAAAGTTTATTGATGCAGCAATTGAAACTAATTCAGTTTGTGTTATGATCTCACTAATTATTTCGCATGATGATGTTCATTATGAGTATATGAAGAAATTAAGTGACTATGCAATTGAAAAAGGTGTCAGAGATAAAATAATAATAATTTCAGGAGGAACGCAAGTAACACCTGAAATAGCGCGTAAATATGGAATGGATCAAGGGTTTGGACGCGGTAGCAAAGGAATTGATGTTGCGAGTTTTATTGTTAAAAAACACCGTAAATTAAATGAGAATTGATTGCTTAGTTGCTGAGATAGGAAGTACAACAACGGTTGTTAATGCTTTTAATCTTCATCAAGGTCCAGTGAAGTTTTTAGGCAGAGGGATAAATCAGACAACAGTTGATACTAATGTTAATATTGGCTTAACCAAAGCTATTGCTGATTTAGCGAGTAATCTAGGAGTAAAAGAGCTCTCTTATACAGAGATGTTTGCTTCATCTAGTGCAGCTGGTGGATTAAAGATTACAGTTCACGGTCTAGTTTATGAAATGACAGCTAAGGCAGCAAAACAAGCAGCACTTAATGCAGGAGCTAATATCTATTTAATTACAGCAAACAAGTTAGAATCTGAACATATCGAACAAATTAAAAAAATCAAACCAAATATGATTATTATTGCTGGTGGGACAGATTTTGGGGAAAAGGAAGTAGCTTATAAAAATCTTTTAACTGTTTTGGATCTAGAAATACCTGTTATTTATGCCGGGAATATCGCTAATCATGATCGAATAGCAAAATTAGAAAATAATCTGGTCAAAATAGTTGAAAATGTGTATCCAAGAGTGGATAACTTAAATATTATTCCGCTCAGAAAAGCTATTTATCAAACATTTGAGGAAAATATTATTCACGCTAAAGGCATGAAAGATATTTTTAAGTTAGTTGATCAAAGTGTTGTTCCTACACCAGGTGCGGTAATGGATGCTACGTTGCTATTAGACGAGATTTTTGAGGGTGTAATGACGATTGATGTCGGTGGGGCAACAACAGATATTCATAGTGTTTGTGAAACAAAAGAAGCTTATGCCAAGTATAGCGGCGGTGAGCCGAGGTTTAAAAGAACAGTAGAAGGTGATCTAGGAGTTTTTATTAACCGAGGGTTAGTAGTTAATACTTTTAGAAAAGGGGAACTAGAAAGAATTATGAACCTTTCGCAACAAGACATACAAACAATTATTAAAAAAGAGCCCTTTATCCCGATAACGGACCATGGAAAAAGACTTAATGAGGAGTTAACCGCGCAATGTGTCTACCAAGCACTGGATCGCCATATTGGAGATTTAAAAAATGTCTTTACGACAAACGGGATTAAAGTTATTCCTCAAGGTAAAGACACTTCATTAGTTAAAGCGATCTTTTTAACTGGTGGAGCTTTATTGCACGCAGAAAACGGGGAAAAAATGGTTCGTGAGTATTTAGAAAATCAATATAGCAAATTAGTTCCAAGTAAAAATGTCAAAGTTTATTATGATTACGATTATATTTTCGCATCAATTGGTGTCCTTGCTGAAAAATACCCAAGCCAAGCAAAAGTGCTGTTAAAACAATCAATTAAGGGGAACGGAAAAACTAATGTATCCTAAAATTAGAATTAACTTAAAGAAATATGAGTATAATCTAAATTATTTATCGAAAGAATTTGCTAAAAACAATTTAACTATGATGGTTGTTTCAAAGGTTTTTTGTGCTGAGCAAAAACTAATAGATGTCATTAACAAAACTGATATTAAGTACATAGCAGACTCAAGAGTTAAAAATCTTTCTAAAATGAAGACAGACAAATTGAAGGTGTTGTTGCGTATCCCCCAGTTTTGCGAAATTAAAGATGTTATAAGGTATGCTGATATTTCTTTGAACTCAGAAATAGAAACGATTAAAAAACTGGATCAAGAAGCATTAAAGCAGAAAAAATCACATGGTATTATTTTAATGTTTGATATTGGGGACTTAAGAGAGGGAATCTTTTATGAAAGTAGGTATTTGATGCTTGTTGAAGAAATCTTAAGTCTAAAAAATATCTACCTAGAAGGGATAGGGACAAACCTAACTTGTTATGGAGGTGTTATTCCTGAGCAAAAAACACTAGCTAAATTTAAGATGATTAAAGACGAGATTGAAAAAAAGTTTAAACTTAATTTGAAACTAATAAGTGGAGGTAATTCATCATCTTTAAAACTGGTTTTTGACCAAAAATTACCAAGATTTATTAATAACCTAAGAATTGGGGAAACACTTGTTTTAGGAAGAGAAACAGCTTATGGGAAATACATTGGTCAACTATATGATGATGTCTTTAAGCTTGAAGCTCAAGTTATTGAGCTTCAAGATAAGCCATCAATGCCTCAAGGAACACTCGGCTTTGACGCCTTTGGAAACAAAGTTAAATTTGTTGATCTAGGCGAAATGAGAAGAGCTATTTTGGCTGTCGGCAGACAAGATGTTAATTGTGAAGACTTGATGACAACATCCAAAATTGATATTTTAGGGTGTAGTAGCGACCATTTGATTGTTAATGATAAGGATAAGATATTGAACATTGGTGATGTCATTTCTTTCAAACTCACATATGGGGGGATATTGAGTTTAATGACTTCAAGCTATGTTAGGAGGACCTATGATAAAACAATATAGACCAACATGGGTAGAGATAAACCTGGATAACACATGGTTTAATTACCAACAAGCCCAAAAGAAAATAGCTAGTAAAACAATTATCCCTGTCTTGAAAGCAGATGCATATGGGCATGGTGCTGTTATGGTGATGAAGCACCTTTATCAAAAGGGTGTAAGAGTGGCTGCTGTATCATTATTAGAAGAAGCCTTAGAATTAAGAGATGTCTTTAGTGATATTGATATTTTGATGATGGGGCCAATTATGAAAGAGGATTTAGTGGTTGCGGCTAGTAATAATATTGAGATAACTATTTATGATTTAAAGGTATACGATTGGATAAAAACATATAAAGGCAAACTAAAATGCCAGTTAATCATCGATAGTGGAATGTCTAGATATGGCTTTACAAAGACAAACGACATTGTTTATGTTGTTGATGAACTAAATAGATTAACTAATATTGAATTAAAAGGTATCTACACACATTTTTCAACCGCAAATGATAACAAAGCGTTTTATGAGAAACAGTTAAAAATGTTTAAATCAGTTTTAGAAAAGCTGAACCAGATTCCACCGATGGTACATATTTCAAATTCATCTTCGACATTTAAATACGAAAAAGACTATGATTTCACGACACATGTCCGTCTAGGTATTTCACTGCACGGGATGGTATTAGATGAAAAAAAACCAGCTCTAAAACCTGTCATGACCTTTTGCTCAAAAGTTGTTCAACTTAAGCACCTAAAAAAAGGGGACTGTGTTGGTTATGGGGCAACTTATAAAGCGAGCAAGG
>CAZDCS010000042.1:0-9260 GCA_964504015.1 uncultured Mariniplasma sp.
TTTTTCAATTCCTTTAACAGTTTTACTGCCAAAAGGACCATCTCGTAATAACTGTAACTCTCCCGTATAGCGTTTTATTAGCTCTCTTTCATCACAGTGGGCTTTATTGAGATGATTTGCAGCATGAAGACCGGCTAAATACCCTTCCATCATGGCTGAGCTCGCTTCTTCAATACCCGCTACATCACCACACGAAAAAATTGAAGATATGCTTGTTTGATAATCCTTGTCAGTCACAGGCACAAAACCTCCAAGTTCAGAGATGTACTTCATTTTAGCTCCAACCATCGATAAAAGTTGATGCAGTGGAGCTAACCCAACAGAGATGCATAGTGAGTCAACTTCAATTACTTGTTCAGAATTAGAGATTTCTTGCCAGTTTCTATCTAGGGTAACTAGTTCAACAGCTTTTAAGCTAGTTGTTCCAATCGCTTTTTTGATAGTTGTAGATGTCAAAATAGGAATACCTAATCTTTTAATCTTAGATGCATGAACCTTGTAGCCGCCAATTGTTGGTGATGCTTCTACAATCGCTTTCACTTTCACTCCTGCTTGCATTAATTGATAAGATACGATTAACCCAATATTTCCACTGCCAATCATCACAACTTCTTGTCCTGGTAGAACTAAATAACTATTCATTAAAGTCTGAACAGCTCCAGCCCCATAAATTCCCGGCAAGTCATTATTTTCAAAGGCAAGGTATTTTTCACTAGCACCACTAGCAACAATTATCGCTTTAGCTTGATAACGGTAGTAATTATCTTCTTTACTGATTGTTACTACTTTATCAGGATAAAGACCAACAACTGTAGCATTGGTCAAAATCTCCATCCTTGGATTACCTTTTATTTGTGAAATAAGTTTTTGGGCGATATCAAAACCTCTCATTTTCGCAAACTGGTTTTTTGACCCAAAAAACTTATGTGTTTGTTTAACAAGTTGACCTCCTAAATGAGGACTTCTATCAACAATTAAAACAGAAACTCCTGATTCAAGCGCCATTTTCGCTGCACAAAGACCAGCAGGTCCACCTCCAATAATAACAAGTTCTTTAAAGGTCATTTGATAACCCCCTTGTCCTTTTGTTTTTTGATGACCATTCCTGCCTTTAGTTCTATAAGGCAAGTTTTAACATTAGGGACATTATCAACTGTCATATTGCATGATGCACAATTCCCAATTGCACAGTAAAAACCTCGAGGCCTTTTTTGAAGGATGCTTGCACTTAACTCCCTTATACCTAGAGCATGAAGTGCTGATGCTATAGTATCTCCTTGATAGCCTGTGACTTGTTTGTCTTGGAAGACAAAGTTAATTTTTTTTATATTTTCAATTTTTAGAATCGGGTGTTGTTGGATGCGCATTGTTCCACCTTTATATTCTTTTTTATTATGCTTATTTTATCACAATAAATCACGATATCAAAGGACATTTTCATTAAACCCTATACAACATCATAGGTAACATAGATTACGCTGATAAAGTGCATGAAAAAGCGACTAAAATAGATTTAGTCGCCATATTCTAAGCTTTAATTAGAGCTGTAGTCTGTTATGAGTTTGAGAATTTTTCTAACTCTACCAATAGTAATTGTCCATTTGGAAATACTAGTTGGTTTTGAAAACCATTAAATACAGCATCCCCGCATTCAATCATTATACCGTTTTTTATATCAAAGCATCATTACCTAATCCTAGAAAGTGGCAAAAACACCATAATCTAGAGACCAACATCAACTAAACGCGAAAGCATAAATCCTACTTTACACTTTCCAAAAAGCAGACACATTCTATATCGTGTTTAACGCACTAGTTTTAGAGTTCCATCTTCGCTGAAACTGCTACAAATTAAGTATTTTCGATAATTCCTGCTATAGGAATCACTAAAAATGCTAACCATGACAAATGAAACATATTGAAAAAGTAACCAAAGGAAAAGAAAATGACCACAGCTACGAAAGGCGAAATTGCTGTAAATCTAAAGCGATCATAAATAACAATACTCCCAACCGGAATTAATAAAAACACTTGCCAAGCATATGCCCATCAATTGAGTAAAAAACCTAAAGCAAAAAACCAGATTAAACAAAGAAGAATAATAGATACTAGCAAATACCCCTTTTTCCTACCTGAATTAAAAGCTTGATTCCAATCAATGACAATATCACCATAGATAATGCTAACAACAAAAGGTAGAATAAAACCTAAACAACCGATGCCCCAACTGCTTTGAACATAACCCATATAAAGATAAAAAATAATGGCTGCTATAAAACTAAGTTCAAATATAAGTACTTGTGCAACATTTTTTTTATACACTACCCCTATCTATAAAGGATGGGCCTTATTGCTATCATTGGTATATAGCAAAACTTAACTCTGAGAACCTAGAGCTTTTGAATCGTCAACGAAGTAACAAAATGTGACCTGTATACTCAACATGTAATAACTAATTGCCACTTACAGGTCATTTAAATCAAAAACAAGATAGCTCTCGAGCTATCCTGTTTCATCTTTTACAACTTCCATAGTTCTAAATAAACAGTTGAACTAGCATTTTATACTATCACTGATTTCAAACCCGAAATTTCTTGATAAGAGTATTCCTCACTGTAATACGCTTCTTCGTTACTGTCGTTTTCATTATAACATTCATCATCTGTGTTACTGCAATCATCGCTATCGTAGTTTCCATCTTCCTCATTATAATTCTCGTTATCTTCATCTTCTTCGTCTTCATCTTCTTCGTATTCTTCGTCTTCATCTTCTTCGTCATCGATATCTCGATCTATTTCGTACTCATATTCATCATCATCATCAGGTCTTATAATGATATGGTATATTGTTTCGCCCGTAATTGAATCAACCCTAACTTCAATAACCATTTCACCAGCGCTTCTCACCCCGCTAATAAAGGTCTCAAACTCAACATTAAGCATATTCAAACCATCAATGATTTCATAGTCAAATTCAAAGAAACCATAATCATCACCATCAATATATCGAAGTTTAATTGATTTTTCATTGAATTCTTCTTCTATTTCAACTTCAATCTTGGAAGTAACAACGCCATTTTGTACGGTTTTTATCATATAATAGCTTTCATTTTCTTCAATACTATAAATGGATTCAACATAATTATAAGCATCATAAATCGTTTTAAACGAAATGGTCTTTTCATCATTATCTATTTCTTTTTTTCCGATAAAGTCAAACTCTTCATTATTTATTACAAAAATACCTTCAATAATAAATTCCTCTTCATCACCATCTTTTTCAAAATGTGTCTCATTAAAGTATAAGATATGTGTTATTTTCTGCCCCATTATATCAACAGTAGCTAAGGTTACTTTAAATTCATAAAGTTCTTTATCAGATAGCTCATTTGTAATAATAATACCTCGGTCTTGTCCTGATAATATCTCAACCATTTCTAAATAAGGTTCAATTAGATCCACAGTTTTAGACGTAGTTAAGGGGGTAATAGAACTTAGAGCTTTGTTATATGAAACTGGAGTGCTAATATTGTTACTAAGTAACGTTGCTGTTGACATAGCTGAGATTGAAAAAGTGTTTTTGTAATTTGAATCCACATATGGATTAGTTGACATATGAGCTTGTTCTTGGTTAAAGAAATTAAGTCCAACAACTACTAATGCGAGCACAAAAACTGTTGTTAAAGCCATTTTTACAACTAAAAATGATTGCAAAAACGGTTTTTTAGTTTGCTTTAAAATAACTGGTTTCTCTTCAAGTAATGACCAGTCTGTCTTTGGCGCTTTTTCGGGGATATGACTTTCAAAATCTTGTTTTATTTTTCTTAACATTTCTTTTTTATTCATCATTCCCTCCATTCTTAGCCATTTTTTTGATCGCCTTTTGATAAATCCAAATCACAGTTCCAATTGGCTTATTAACAATCTTAGCGATTTCTCTGTGTTTCATTTCATCAACAACTTTTAGTAAAACAATTATTCTTTCTTCTTCATTTAAAACCTCAAGCATTCGTGTCATAGATTCTTGCTCATCTGGCCTTTGATCTTTACTAACTAATAGTTGGTCATAGTCAGTAATATCAAGACTCCTTTTTTTCTTATCTCGCCGGTAGTAATCAATTGCCGTATTACGAGCAATCTGCAAGATCCAATTATAAAAATTGGACTTTTCTTTGAATTGATGAATTGAAGCTATCATCTTCATATAGACATCTTGCATAATATCTTCGGTTGTAACATGATTTTTACTGATTGAAAAAACCATGGCGTAAACCGCTCTTTTTGTATTTTGATAAATATGTTCAAATGCGGCATCATCTTTATCTTTAATACCTTGAATGTATTGTTGTTCAATAATCATAGAAACCCCTCAATGTTAATAGTTGTAAAGAACGCTTTTGTTCTTTACAACTATTTTAACATCAATGCCTAAATAACTCTACAATTGTTTCTTATTAGTTTAAAGATTAGCTATTTATTGGATTAGTATTATCTATAGCATCTTCTTCAATATCGCTATTGCGGCCTGGTTGTTCTACTTCAACTATAACTTCTACATTTCCTTCTTCAATTTCAAATGTGTAGATAGTTTGTCCTAGGTCATTTGTTGAAACTGTAATATATATTTCGCCTTGGATTCCTTCTACTGTGTACTCTAGTTCATAAACATATACTCCATTTACGATTTCTTTTTCAAGGTTTAGTTCGATTCCATTATCGACATCAATTTCAAAACCTTCTTCATCACGGCTTAGTTCTATTGTTAACTCAGATTCAACTTCATTTATTACTGATACAATAGCAAATACTAATTCAGTTGCATATTCATCCATGTCTGCTACATAACTAATTTGGATGCTATCTAATAGGTGTGAAACAGTTAAAACCATTTTTTGTTCAATTTCTTGATCATCATCTGTTTCAGCATCTAATGAATTTGTTGCACTGATAACATATTCAACATCTCCAAATACGATAATACCTGTAATATCATTTGAATCTATGTCAACATTATAGTGAATCACAATTGGATTTTCGTTAACGCTAAAGCTTAGCATATGAGCAAATCCTTCTTTAGCAGATTCTGTTTCAACTAAATTTCTGAATGGTTGGTCTCCATTATCAACGAGTGCTCTAAGAACATCAAAGTAGTTAGTAACTGTCGCTAGATGAGCTTGGATCTTAGTTTCCATTGTTTGGTTTGTTTCATCAGCTGTAACAACAGTCAAGTCGATAAGGTTAGCTGCGATAAATGCTAGTGCTGAAAGGGCCTCATTGGTGTTTAATGCTGTAATGATTTCATAAGCTTCTACTTCATCATCTTCATCATCTTCATCATCTTCATCATCTTCATCATCGTCCCAATCCATATCTCTATCACTTTCATATTCATAATCTTCATCATCTTCATCATCTGAATCAACAAAAATTTGATATGTTGATGCTCCAGTTGCTGGATCAACTTCAACACTGACAGTTATTCTTCCTGATTCTTGAACACCCTCAACATCTGTGTTATATACTATTTTGATGATGTCTTGTCCATTTTCAACTTCCATCTCAAATCTAAATGTTGAAATGTTTTCTCCTTCTTGATGGGTAAGAATTATTTCCATCTCATTATCTTCTATTTCAATTTCGATTGATGAACTAGAAACCATAACACCATTTTCAACTGTTTCTATTGTGAACGATTTTTCGCCTTCTTCTACTTTATATGTTGATCTTACATAATTGTTTTCATCAATAAATGCTTTGAATTCAATTTCTTCTTCGCCATTTTCAACTTCGCGGCTACCAATTAATTGATATTCTTTAGTTCCGATTAACAAGATTCCTGTGATTTCAAATTCTTGTTCATTTTCTTGAACATCTTCATCTACTAACACTGTATTATAATGAAGTTCATAAGTAACTGCATTTCCCACTAAGTCGTGTACAACAAATGATGTTTTTGTTTCAAATAGTTCTAGTGGTGAATCTGCTGTTGTTACTGCTAATCCTTCATTATTGCCTAATAATTTCTCTAGCATCTCTAAATAAGGCATAACTTGCTCTAGTGCTGCTGGTGTAGCTGTTCCTAAGCCTAGTGTTTGCACTCCTGTTTGAGAAGTTGGTACTACTTGGTCTGGTGCTGCTGGTGGTAATAAGCTTGAAGTTGCGATTGCCGAAAAGGCGAATACTTCTTCATCTGATTCAAACTCGAATGCTGTTGCCATATTTGCTAAATTTGGAACTGCCGCACATGCCGTTAAGGCCAAAGCTGTTAATACTAGTGATAATACTAAGAATATTTTTTTCATTGGTAAATCCTCCTCTTTTTCTTTTCACCATATATACGAACGAATATGGGGTTTTTATTGGTCTAAAATTAAAAATCGTTTATTTTAATGTCTATATGGCTTTATAATGCTATTATTTTCTTTCTGTTTCCTTGTTTTAAATTAATAAAAAGGGTTGCCAATGACTCGACAACCCTTGAAATAATTTAACTAAAGGTTGTTTTTCATTTGAATAACCCCACTTATTAAACTATATCCCCTAAACCAGAAATATAAGTTGGGATGATTTTACTAAACTCTTTGTAAAACTCTCCTTCTTGAATGCTGAAGTGTCTTTCTTCATTTCCATTTTCATCAATTGACACTCTCAATGTAATAGATCCAGAAACATCACCAACATTGTATTCAAAACGATAGATGGTTTCATTTCCATCAACCTCTTTTTGGATTTCGATTGTTGTTGATACTTGACCGTCCCAAATAGTAATCTCAATTGCTCCGTCTAATCCATCTTTTTCAAGGCGGATTTCTGAGTAAGAGTCAACTCCATTTATGTATGAATCAATTTGGAAAAATTGCTCATTTGATTCTTTTTCTATCTCTACTCTCACATAGTTATCTGAGTCCGTTTCATGTGTTTCAAAATACATTTCAATTTCGCCGTCTTCAATTTCAGTACCACCAATAACAGTAAATGACTTGCTGCCAAACTCTAAAATCCCTTCTAAGCTAAATTCTTGTTCTTCTAAGTCGTTATCTTCTGATGCATCAGTGATATTATAGTGAATTACATGAACTACTCCATTAACATCATATGACACCTTACTCTCAAAGCCCTCTTTGCTAGAAGAAGATTGCTCAATATTTAGAGCTACCTTTGGATTACCATCTAAAAAAACATTGAGTTTGTCGAAAAACAGCATAAACTGATCAACTCTTCTATCAATTTCTGTTGTTGATACAGTGCTAGAGGCAACATTGCTTAAAGTAATGTTACTTGCTGAAACCATTGTTGTTTTATTGGATAGAAACCCTTGTGACATAAAGGCAGATGTTGCTAGTTGAGTTCCAATTTCATTTTCATCTAAATTCGCTTTTTTTTCACTACACCCTGTTAAAAATAATCCTGATACAGTAAATATTGATAACACAAATAACGCAAAAAATATTTTCTTCATTTTTATTCCTCCTTTTTCTTCACTATATAAACGAAGTGACATCGGTTTTTATTGGTAGAAAGTATACTTTAACCTAAAAGACCGAAAAAAAAGCAACTAAGAAGTGCTTCCCTAATTACTTTCATTATTCTACCTGCTGAACTACTAACCTATAATTGCATCTAGTATCGCTTCAGTTTCAACAGCAGCAAGACTCATAACCTCGGCAATAACGCCGCCCATTGGAATTGCCATCAATTTAGAATTCATTCTTGAAACATATGTGTTACCATTAGATTTAAGATAAATTGAAACTCGGCAAGGCATTAATGATGACACAACTCTTTCATCATCTAGTTCTAATATCTTTGCTGAGTATTTTGATGAACAAATTTCAAATATTTTCACCTCTAAGACATCATGTCCAAATTCTTTTAACTTTTCTTGCATATTGTGAACAAAAATTATTTTCCAGCCCTTCTTTGTTACTGATGCTTGAAATTTCTCGACAGTTGTTACAAAATCGTATTTACTCTGATTTTCTAGTAACATCATACTAGGCATTTTTAAAAAGATGATTGCCCCCATTAAAATCAACCCGACAATAACTCCTGACAAGCTTGCAATTATTATTATTTCTCCAACACTCATCTTAGATCCTCCTTTGTTTTGTACGATAAACAGACCCTACTTAAAGAAAATTAACATAAAAAAAATCTAGAGTCAACAACTTTGACTCTAAATCTAGAATATCACTTTAATTATCGATTAGCGGTACGTCTAGTATGTTTTTTCTTGTTACCCCACTGTTTTTTTTCGGTTTTCTTAAAATGATGACCTTGTTTTGTTGTCTGCAATGTAGGAGAAGTTGTTTTTTTCTTTGTTTTAGTAGTGTCACTAAATGAATATCTTTTAACAAACCTAAAGCAAGCAGATCTTTTTCAATGCGAATACTCATTTTAATATGTCTTTCAATATCTCTTAAGAGCCCTGCTTCTTCGTTGCTACAAAAGTTATGAGCCACACATGAAAAACCAGATCTTCCGTTTCTACCAATTCGGTGAATATAGGTTTCTGGAACTTCTGGTAAGTATAGTTTATGACATGTAATAATTCATCTATATCTGTTCCTCTAGCAGCTATATCAGTTGCAACCAAAACATCTATCTTTTTTGTTTTAAAGTTCTTAAGTGCTCTTTCTCTGCTGCTTGCGATTTATTACCATGAATTGCTTCTGCTTTAATGCCTACTTGAGCTAGAGCTTTAGTGACTCTGTTTGCCATTGTTTGGTTCTAGTAAAAACTAATGCTGAAATCATTGATGAACAAGTGATTTGTTTTTGGTCAAAATATTTTGAGGATCGCGAACGCTATAAGAGAATAATGATCTTAGATAAGATTGAGAAAATGATTAAGACGCCAAGTCTACTTAAGGCGAGCAACTCATACGTGATTAAAAAGTATTTAGATATTAAGCAAATAGACAAAAACACAGGAGAGCCTTTGCAGGCTAGTCCCGTGATAACTTTTAAACAAAGCAAATATGCCAAAGAAGAATCATTAGATGGCTATTATGTAATTATTACTAATGATTTAAAACTAACTCCTACTCAAGTAATTGAGAAGTACCAGGATTATGGCGAATCGAGGAATCATTAAGCACGATTTAGAGGGAAGAGAAGTTTATGTAAGAAAAGATGGAAGAATTAATGGTCATTTTTTAACTTGTTTTATCGCTTAACGATGTTCAAGATAAGTACTGATTTTCATTTAAAAAAATTGCATAATTCAAAATTGTTTGATAGAATATAAGTGCTAAACTTAC
>CAZDCS010000043.1:0-8998 GCA_964504015.1 uncultured Mariniplasma sp.
CCTTATTAATAATTGGTATCATCGGTGTTTCATTAGGTGGGTACTTAGTAACCATGGGAGCAGAATTTATTGCCTATGAAATACTTGTCGGATCATTGAACATGTCAGCAACTAAAGCAGCAACATTAGTTGGCTTGAGCATTGTCTCTTTAGGAACATCACTACCAGAACTAGTAACATCAATCACAGCAGCTAAAAAAGGCGAAAGTGAAATTGCTTTGGGTAATGTTATTGGTTCAAATGTCTTTAATACTTTACTTATTGTCGGCTTAGCTGGACTTGTTACTCCTTTAGGAATAAATCCAGAAATGTTACTCGATATGAAGATTATGATCGGAATTACAATAATTACGGTTTTAGTTGCTGTTACTTATAGTCGAATTAGTAGGGCTGATGGTATCTTCCTTTTAGCAATCTATTGTTCTTATATCGCTTATATAATATTAAGAGCTTTAAACGTACTATAAATAAAAAAATCCCCTTTAGGGGGTTTTTTATTATAGAAATTCATTAATGATATCTTTTAAAAAGTCAGTATTTATTATATAGCTATCATGATTATGCTTTTTAATTACCTTTAGTGTTGATTGTACTAAATTATGATGAATTAAAGCCGTATGTCTTTGTGTGATAACGTCAAATTCTCCAGCTAAAACTAAAACAGGTATTGAGATTTTCGCTAAATCCTTTTTAGTTAATTCAGGAAGTGTTAACATCATTTTTAGTAAAGGATCTCTTGTTATCAAGTATTCATCACTAACATCTTTAAGTGCATTAGGCTTAATTCCCTTGGGATAAAGATTAGCCCCTGCTATCACTAATCTAGCTAGGTAACCTGGGTGTTTACTTGCAATCATAATTCCAATAATCGCACCATCACTAAACCCAAACAAGCTAACATTCTTAAGCTTCAGTTTCATAATAAACATGGATATATCTTCGCTCATTACATGATAGTTATAAACATTTGTTTTATCGCTTAGGCCGTGATTTCTACTATCAATCAAATAGATGGTAAACCGTTTTTCCAGCCCCAAAATAAGCTTGTTAAAAATCTGATGATCTTCGCCATTTCCATGCAGAAAAATCAAGGGTTCACCTTGTCCGATTTTCTGATAATAAAGCCAAATCCCGTTAACATTAATTTTCATATTCCCCCTAAATAAAAAGGTCCCGAGGGACCTTTTTTATGCCAATGTGCATAAGCCATGTTCTGTTCCCTAAAAGGGTGTGACCATTTATCTCTACTAAGTAGCGCATATTGATTTAAATTCATCTTTATGCGTGCCCCTACCAAATTTGGGTTGCTAGCTTGAGGGGTTTACCGCGTTTCATTTGTTCATTTCTGAACAACTCGTTTCTGTGGCACCTTAAGTATAGATCATAGTTTCCCTTAGATCATCAAACGCCGTTATGATTTCTCATACCCTAAGTTATTTTTTCCTTAGGCACAAACACTACATTCATCTCAGAATGTGCTAGCATGGACTTTCCTAACCTATAAATAGGTTCGATCACCTTCCATTGACATTGTTTAGTATAACATAATCATTTCTAATCAGCAAGATTTTCTAGTTGTTATTCTTCAGATTTTTCTTGTGCTTCAATTGCGATTTCGCCTTCTTCATCATCTGTATCTTCATCTAGGACAACAGTAACTTCTTTAATTGATACAATAACTTGTTCTGGGTCTTCAATGATTTTAAGATTTTCGCCAAGGTCAATATCTTTAACTTGAATAAATTCACCTAATTCTAGTTTGGAAACATCTATTTCAATCTTAGAAACACCGTGACCAGGTAAATACTCAGCTTGTACTTCTGTCATTTCTTCTTGTGCGTATAGTTTTGAAGTATGGAATACTTCTTTACCTATAAAGACAAGAGGAATAACGTTTGTCAGTGTGTCAGTTTCTGATACACGATGTAGATCAAAATGAATGATTTCTTTAGGTCTCAAAATAGTTGTCTGAATATTTTTAATATAGACAAAGTGAGTCTTACCCTCAATTTTAACCTTAAAGGTCATACTTTTCCCGTATGTTTCAAGAGCTTTTTTTAACTCTTTGTCACTTGCCTGTACGGATATAGAGTCAATCGATTTTCCATACATAACACCAGGAACCATCTGCGCAATGCGTACTTTTCTCAGTTGTTCTGTTCTTAATTCTAGTTTCATATCTTCTCCTTTAATATTTGTGGTTTAACCACTTGACTATTTTAGCTTAAGAGCGTCTTTTCTCGATAAATCAATTCTTCCTCTGTCATCAATGCCAATGCATTTAACAAGTATTTGGTCTCCTAGTGAGACAACTGATTCTACCTTATCAATTCGTTCTTTAGCGAGTCTTGAAATGTGTACTAATCCATCAGTGCCAGGCCATAATTGGACAAAGCAGCCAAATTTTTCAATTCTTACTACTTTACCTTCATATATTTCGCCAACTTTTGCTTCACGAACCAATTGCTCGATTTTTGCAGCTGCACTTTCAATATATTTTCTTTCCATATGCATCAAGAATACTTTACCTTCTTGATCAATATCAATTTTAACACCATCATTTTCTTCAATAATCTTAGTGATTATTTTCCCACCAGGCCCAATAACATCTCTAATTTTATCGGGGTTAATAAATAGCATCTTAACCTTAGGCGCATATTTCGATAAATCAGGTCTAACTTCAGGCATGATTTCATTCATATGAGCAAGAATATGCAATCTAGCAATTCTTGCTTGTTCTAAAGCTTCTTTTAATATTTCTTCAGTAATACCTTCAATTTTTATATCCATTTGCAAAACAGTAATACCTTCTTTAGTTCCGGCAACCTTAAAATCCATATCGCCTTCGTGATCTTCCATCCCTTGAATATCACTTAAAATTGTGTAATTGCTACCTTCCATTATTAAGCCCATAGCAATACCAGCAACTGGCGCCTTAATTGGAACCCCTGCTGCCATTAAAGCCATTGAACCAGCACAAATAGTCGCTTGTGAACTTGAACCATTAGATTCTAGAATCTCAGAGACAATTCTAATGCTATATGGAAAATCTTCGTCATTAGGTAACACTTGCAGTAAAGCTCTTTCTCCTAGTGCGCCATGTCCAACTTCACGACGTCCAACAAAACCGTAACGCCCTGTTTCACCAACGCTATATGGTGGGAAATTGTAGTGAAGCATAAATCTTTTTCTACTTACGTCACCAAGACCATCGATAATTTGGTTTTCACCAAGTGACCCAAGTGTTACAACACCTAGTGCCTGTGTTTGTCCTCTTGTAAAAACAGCAGAACCATGAGCTCTTGGTAGCAGGTCAACTCTTGAAGCAAGTTCTCTTATCTCATCGGTTTTTCTACCATCTGGACGAACTTTGTCTTCAGTAATCAAACGTCTAACTTCACCTGTAACGATTTGGTCTATTGCTTTTTTAACTTGCGTTAAATAGTCGTTTTGAGCTTTATCATCAAACACTTTAACTTTATCTATTTCTTTGAAAAAAGGTGTTTTTTCAAAGTTTTTCAAAGTAGCAGCTTTAATTTCATCAATTGCTTGATAACGATCAAGTTTATCAATAATCGCCACAGCTTTTAATAAAGCTTTACCAGTGAAATCTTTAACTTCTTGATCAAGGTCTTTATCGACTGCGAAATCATTGTACGTCATTTTTTCAGTCTTGAAATCTTGCATGATTTCTTCTTGAAAAGCAACTAGTTCTTTAATGATTTTATGTCCAAATATAATCGCTTCTAAAATATCCTCTTCTTTTACTTGTTTTGCTCCAGCTTCAACCATGTTTACAGCTGCTTTAGTACCAGAGACAATTAAATCAATATCACTTAACTCTTTTTGCTCAGGTGTTGGGTTAACAATAAACTCTCCATCAACACGACCAATGTGCACACCGGCAACAGGTCCAGCAAAAGGAATGTTTGATATCCCTAAGACAAGTGATGAACCAAATAATGCAGCCATTTCAGTGCTACAATCAGGGTCACTACTTAAAACTGAATTAATCATTTGCACTTCATTTTTAAATCCTTTTGGAAATAACGGACGTAACGGTCTATCAATTAAACGTGATGTCAATGTTTCATGTTCTGACGGTCTTCCTTCTCTTCTCAAAAAACCACCAGGAATCTTACCTGCTGAATACATTTTTTCTTGATAGATTACCATCAAGGGAAAGAAATCCATTGTTGAGGGCTCGTTTCGAGCCGTTACAACACTTAATACTCTTGATTCTCCATAACTAATTAAGGCGGCACCAGATGCTTGTCTAGCTAGCTCGCCAATTTCAACACTTAGCGTTCTACCGCCAAGAGTTGTTTGATAAACTCTTTTTTCCATGATATAAAATCTCCTTCATTTTATACTTCTTTTTCTTTTCTTTTTAACCTTAATTATTATACCACAAATTATAATATTTACCTAAAAAAACCGCGGTTGTAAATAATCTAAAAAATCTCCTTTATTAACTGTTATCTACCCCTTTTTTCAAGCTTAAAAAAAATATTTGCAAGAAAAAAAACATGAAAACGTCTCCCTTTACTTTGTTTGGTTTGCTTAGATTATGCTGGGCTTATTCTTTTTAACTTTCTTTCTGTTTTTTGGAAGATTTATTAAGGTTTTATTGTATAATAATTGTGACAGAATAAATCAGTTAATTTAAGCTTTATAATTAGAGGCAAGGAGATATTTAATGCAAATAAAAGTTGTTGAAACTGCTCTACGTGATGGTCATCAGTGCTTGTTCGCAACAAGAATGACTACCGATGAAATATTAAGTGTTGTATCAGACCTAGATAAAGCAGGTTATCACGCTTTAGAGGTCTGGGGAGGCGCAACATTTGATGCGTGCATCCGCTTTTTAAATGAGGACCCTTGGGAGCGATTACGTAAAATAAAGGCCCTGTGCCCTAAAACTAAGCTCCAAATGTTATTCAGAGGACAAAATATTTTAGGGTATAAGCATTATTCAGATGATGTTGTTGAAAAATTTGTCGAAAAATCGATTGCCAACGGGATTGATATTGTCAGAGTTTTCGATGCCCTAAATGATCTTAGAAATCTTGAAACAGCAGTTAACTCAATTAAGAAATATGGAGCGCATTGTCAAATAGCACTTTCTTATACTACTAGCCCAGTTCATACATTTGATTATTATGTTAAACTTGCCATAGCTGCCGAAAAAATGGGAGCTGATTCACTTTGCTTAAAAGATATGGCTGGTATCTTACTTCCAGAAGATGCGTATGTTTTAATTAAAATGCTAAAAGCAAATACTAATTTAGAAATAAACCTTCACTCGCATTCAACCGCAGGCATTATGCAAGCGACTTATCTGAAAGCAATTGAAGCAGGTGTCGATATTATTGATACCGCGGTATCTCCGTTTTCTGGTGGTACTAGTCAACCAGCAACCGAAGCTTTCCAATATATTTTAGCTAAAACTCCTTTTAATCCCAAGTTAAATTTAGATCTAATTCAAAAAGCAGCAGTAAAGCTAACAATCATTAAAGACAAGCACTTGAAAAACGGAAACTTAAATCCAAAAGTTCTAACTTCAAACCCCAATATTTTAAAATATCAAGTTCCAGGGGGGATGCTTTCTAATTTAATTAGTCAACTAAAAGATCAAGGTTCAATGCATCTTTATGAAGATGTTTTAAAAGAAGTCCCTAAAATAAGGAAAGAAATGGGCTATCCGCCTTTAGTTACACCATTATCACAAATGATTGGAACACAAGCTGTTATTAATGTTATGACTCGCAAAAGATATAAAATTGTCCCTAATGAGATAAAAGAGTACTTGCGGGGGTTATATGGCCAACCGCCTATTGAGCCTGACTCAGAAATTAAGGAATATATCATCGGCGATGCGGTAGTTATGAGAAACCGTCCAGCCGATAATTTAAAACCACAATTAGAAGGCCTAAGAATTAAGTATAAAGAACTAGCGAAAAATGATGAAGATATTTTGTCCTTAGCACTGTTTGGCAGTGTTGCAATCGGGTTTTTAGAAAAAAAGTATAACACAAAAAGTAAAAAGGAAGTTGAATCGTTTTCGATTCACTTTAACGAGGAGTAAAAATGAGAACATTAATTGCATTCACCTTTTTAGAGGGCGTTTTTATCTCTGTTTTCAGCATTTTCATTGTCTTTTCAATCTTAGCCATCCTTATGGTTTCACTGCAGCTATTAAAGTATCTCAAGATTAAAGAAAAGTCTGAAATTGTTAAAACTATCGCTAAAAAGAGTTTTACTTTTGCTGATGTTGAAGATGAGGATATGATGGTTGCTGCTTTAGTGTCTTCAATTGAATATCGAAGCGAGTTTAAAACTGATTTCTTCATTAAATCAATTAAAAGAATTACCTAAATAGAAAGGGGTTAGGCATCCTCTAAAGGAGTCTAAACAACAAAATGAAAGTTTATAAGATTAAAGTCAACGGTAAATCATATGAAGTTGAAATTGAAAGTATTACTGAAGTTGAAACAAAACAGTTTGTTAGTGAACCAAAAAAAGAATCGGAGTCAGAGATTAAGATAGAAGCTCCAATGCAAGGGGAAATTATTAAATCTAACGTCTTAGTTGGAACCCGAATCAGTAAAGGCGATGTTTTAATGGTTTTAGAGTCAATGAAACTAGAAAACGATATTTTAGCACCAACCTCTGGATATGTCAGACAAGTGCTTGTTACCACTGGTGAAAAAGTAGAAATCAACCAACTCTTGTTGGTTATTGGTTAATACGATGATAGGAGCATTTCAAGATTTTATCCAGAATTCAGGTTTTTATTCATTTTTTATAGCTGATGGGTGGAAATACTTAGTAATGATTATCTTGTCACTTATAATTTTATATTTAGCAATCTTTAAAAAGTTTGAACCATATCTGTTATTACCAATTGGGTTTGCGATGCTATTAGTTAATTTGCCAGGATCTGGCGCCTTTGTTGTAGAAACAACTATAGTAAACGGTGTTGAAGTTAATAGCTATAGTGGTTTACTTGGTTTTCTATACTATGGTGTGCATTTAGGGATTTATCCGGCATTAATCTTTTTATGTATTGGAGCAACCACTGATTTTGGGCCCTTAATTGCTAATCCGAAAAGCATTTTGTTAGGCGGAGCAGCACAAGTTGGTATTTTCGTTACATTCTTAGGTGCTCTTCTTCTAGGGTTTAGCGGACCTGAAGCGGCATCCATTGGAATTATTGGTGGAGCAGATGGACCAACATCTATTTTAATCGCTAGTAGATTATCACCGCATCTACTAGGGGCAATTTCACTTGCTGCATATTCATATATGGCTTTAGTTCCAGTTATTCAAACACCGATTATCAACTTGTTAACAACTAAAAAGGAACGCTCAATTAAAATGGAACAACTTAGAGAAGTTAAAAAAATAGAGAGAATTGCTTTTCCCATTATTGTCAGTTTGGTTTCGATTTTGTTAATCCCTTCTGCTGCTATAATTGTTGGAATGCTAATGTTTGGTAACTTGTTAAAAGAAGCAAAAGTTGTTCCGGGGTTAGTTGATACCCTTAGTGGACCTTTATTGTTTATCATTACCGTTTTATTGGGGTTGTCAATTGGTGCTACAACAACCGGGACCACTTTTCTAAATCTACAAACACTAATGATCGTGGCTCTTGGTCTATTTGCTTTTTCTCTAGCAACTGTTTCAGGATTGCTCGGCGGAAAATTAATGTGTAAATTAACTAACGGGAAAGTTAATCCGATGATTGGTGCTGCTGGTGTGAGCGCTGTACCAATGGCTGCTAGAGTCGTTCACCTAAAGGGTCAAGAAGAAGATCCAACTAACTTCTTGTTGATGCATGCGATGGGACCAAATGTGGCAGGTGTTATTGGTAGTGCAATCACTGCTGGATTGTTACTAATGTTTTTTTCTTAAGATGAAAATAATGAAATTTGATATTATTGATTCAACTAATGATTATCTGATGAAAAACCATAAAGGTCTTGACCACTGGCAACTAGTAACTGCGTGCCACCAAACACACGGAAAAGGAAGACAGAGAAAACACTGGAGTGATAGCACTGGAAGCGCATTATTTTCGATTTTGCTTAGAGAAGGTCTGTCATTTCCTATTGTCGCACAAATACCTTTGATTGCAGCTGTTTCCGTTCATAAAGTCCTTTCAGGACATTTATCAGAGCTCAAAATAAAATGGCCTAACGATTTGCTAATCTCTAATCTAAAAGTAGCAGGGATCTTGACACAATCAATTATTGAAGGCAATGTAGTCAAGGCAGTTGTTGTTGGCTTTGGTATTAATATCAATAATCAAACATTTGAAAATGAGATAAAAAAGACCGCTACTTCTGTTTTTTTAAACGCTAAAATAGAGCTCGACATTGATAGAGTTATTACATCGATTACCACTATTTTTCAAGCAGAGTTTTTAAGCCTTGCAAAAAATTCTTTGACCTATCTTACTTACTATAATAAACACTCCGCGTTATTAGGGAAAAAGATAAGTTATTTGTTAGACAATAAAAAACAAAATGGTGTTGCACAACAGGTATTAGCAACTGGGCAGTTGAGAGTAACAACAAAAACAACAGAGCTAAGTTTATGTTCTGGGGAAGTTCAACTTTTAAAGTAAGATTCAACAAAAAATAAAAAGCACTTCTAAATCCGCGATTTAGAAGTGCTTTTTTACTGTTTTTCAATATTTTCTTTGATAATACCCTCTTGATAAGCCTCTAATAGCATATACAGATCATCAATTAGTATTTGGAGTCTTTTTCCTTTATCCGTGTCATAGATAAACTCTCGGTTCTTATTTAACTCTTCTGCGCGGACAATGCTTACAATGTCATTTTCACTGTTGATTAATTTCTCTTTTGTATCAAAGCGATCATGAGAAATTAAAAAGAGCTTATATGAATCACTAATTAAGGTGTAACCCCCAATTCCAATTCGATCCTTATATTGTTTGCTCATTCCGCCATCAATGGTATATATTTTT
>CAZDCS010000044.1:0-8899 GCA_964504015.1 uncultured Mariniplasma sp.
AGTAGTAATTCTTAGAGCTTTAGGTTATGATGCAGTTTCATTATTATTTGGAATGAATGCAACTCGTCCTGGATGGGTTCAGGGTGGAAACCCTGTTGTTCCTTCTTAAGTTTAATTAAATTGAAAACCTCTACATATTATCAATGTGGAGGTTTTTTTTATAGCTACATAGTGAAGAGCAAGGTTGATAGACATAGGTTGCTCTTACATGTTATAATAAAAAGGCAGAGTTAAGTTTGTGTGACTAGGGTAGTTAACGGTATTTATACGCGCCTACACAATAGGCAAACTCTTTTATAGCTGCTGCTAAGAGAAGTAAGAGAGTAAAAACAATAAAAAATCTCTCTTGAGATATTTAATAATTAGTTATTTCTTCTTGATTGTTGATTGTAATAATGAAAGGGTAAGATATGAGGGTATTTCATACGGCATTAAAAATGGCTTTAGTCGGTTTTATCGCAAGCATGATTGCTCAAGGTGTCTCCCTTGATTTTTGGACGACAGCGGGCATTCTAGCTATATTGTCCATCCATTTAACGAAAAGAGATTCAGTTATCATTGCAATAAGAAGATTTATTGATGTTGTTTTTGGGCTCTTGTTAGCAACATTGCTCTTTATTGCTTTTGGCTATAATTTTTATGTTTTTAGTATATTTGTTTTCTTGTTTGCCTATCTATCTTGGGCTTTTAAGATGTCAGAGGGTATTGTTCCAGGATTAGTTTTAATAATCCCGCTTTTTATGGCGGCAGAATTTTCAGTTCCTCTTTTAGCAAATCAATTAACATTAACCGTTATTGCGATTGGTGTTGCTACTATTTTTAATATTTTTTACCCAACAGCAAGTGAAAAAAAATTAAAAATCTATGTCTCATCGATTGATCAATTAGTTAAAGAGCATCTCTTTATGCTTTCTTTACTACTTAAAGATCCAGAATACAATCAAGAGTATTATCGTCATTACCGTTATGTAGACAAAGAGATAAAAAAATATATCGATACTGTTGAATTAGTCGATAAAGATATGCTTTTTCAAAATGATCATAGCTACCTAGCTTATTTTCATATGCGCAAAGAGCAAAATAGTTACATTAGACATATGTATCAGCAAGCTTTAAAAATAAAAGTATTACACCCGTACACTTTGGAGCTTGCAGCATACATAACCGAATTAAGTCTAGATATAGGAACCTATGATAAAGCAAGTCCGCAATTAAAAAAATTAGAAGCTATCTATGAGCGCTTTAAGAAGGCAAGATTGCCTAAAACTAGAATAGAATTTGAAACTAGGGCAAGACTGTATCAAATCTTAAATGAAGTTGAATCACTTTTACTCGTTAAAATAGAGTTTCATGAGAGCTACCCATTATTTTGGAAAAGCCCCACTAAAAAGGGATCTAGAATTAAAACTACTAAGTGAGATTTGCTATAAAAAAAACTATGCATACGCATAGTATTAATTAAATGGAGCGGGCGAGGGGAATCGGACCCCCATCTCATGCTTGGCAAGCACGTGTAATAACCATTATACGACGCCCACTTATTCGTGCTAGTTTATGATAGCAAATTTAGGGGTAATTGTCAAGCGTTTATTTAGATATTTCACGCTTAAAAAATCGCAGTTATGAGGCGGTTTTTAGTTGCTGATTATTAGCAGCGAGGTATACTATGCTATAATGAATTTGGAGAATGGACTGGTTTTAACATGGTTGATCATTCCGGAATTTGGAGAATACACATGAAAAAAAGGTATTGGGTATACATCCTTATTGCAACTTTTTTAATTGGATATTTATATACTGGACTAATCTATAGTGGGCTTTGGGCTAAACTTGAACAAGGGTTTGGCACCATCTCTGTTTTCGGATATTTTTTGTGGTTTATTTTTGCTTTTTATTTCACGCTCACTTTGCACGAATTAGGGCACTTTTTAGCCTTTTATTTTCAGGGTGTTAAACTAAGAGCTATCTATTTAACAGTTTTTGTTTTTTATAAAAACAAATCAGGCTGGAGGTTTAAGGTTAAACCTAAACTTTGGGTTCTATTTGGCGGACTAGTTGTCCCTGAAATAGGGGAGGTTAACTCAGATGAAGAGTTTGACAAGCTGAAAGATAAATTTGCCAGGTCACTAATGGCGGCGCCTATTGTGACGATTAGTTTGCTTTTTTTAACGTGGGTAGGTTTTGGGTGTGCTCTTGCTTTTTCACAAAATGAGGCACTGATTGGTATCTTAGCGATTAATAGCATCTATGTTACGCTTCTCAGCGCACTCTATATTTATACATTCACTATTTCTAATCAAATGTTTTATGGTGATTTTATTGCTTATAAAAAAATAAAAAAAGATGCTGTTTTTCAACTCATAACTATTAATCAATACAGAATGTTCTCATTAGATGAATCTAGTGAGACAACAAATTTCTTATGGAATAAAACAAAAGAATGTCTGACATCAATTACTCTTACCCCTTCTATCTTCCATTGTGCACTATTAGATAGTTATCTAGATGGCGTAATCAACCAAGGAGAAAAGATTGATTTAGTTGTTGATAAAAAGATTAGAGGGCTTAATATAGCAACTTATATTAGAAGCGAGCAAGGTCTTTCTTTAGCTTATGAAATAGCTCATTATTTTTATAAGCTAGGAGAAGTACAAAGAGCTTATCAAGTATTTGAGACAATAAACAGAAGAGTAAGCAAAAAGCTAGATTCAAAAATGCGTGATTATTTAAGAAAAAGAAGTTCTCATTTGTTGCACATAAAGTATTATAGATCGTTTCTAGATAATAAAGAAAACTATTATGTCGGGCATGCATGGATCTTTGATGTTTTAGTTGATCCTTATGAAATGTTAA
Organism: uncultured Mariniplasma sp.; assembly: GCA_964504015.1. Lineage (GTDB taxonomy): Bacteria > Bacillota_I > Bacilli_A > Acholeplasmatales > Acholeplasmataceae > Peloplasma. The sequence continues at coordinate 2,854 of CAZDCS010000044.1, forward strand.
AAGAATATCATCAAGTACTCCCCTTTGTTAAATATGTTTCTGCAGTTGACTTTGAGGAAAGAAGAAGTTAGCGAAAAAAGCACTATTGTTAATAGTGTAGAGGAAACTAAAACTTAATAAAAAAAGACAACTTAGAAGTTATTTCTAAATTATCTTTATTGTTCATCTGGTGCCCCCAACGAGAATCGAACTTGTATTTCAGCATTACCATTGCTGCGTCTTACCATTAAACTATGGGGGCTGCAAAACTATTATACAAAATAACTAATTAAAATACAACCATGAATGTGAAACAGGCTGAATTTATACTAATAAGGCTGCTATAAATCAAATTAAAATAGAAAATAAAAAAAGTTAATTATGTACTTGTATTCTTATAATATTTTGTGTATAATGTATTTAGGCATTAAGTTGCTAAGTTATATAAAAGGAGTATCGTAAATGACAGGAGTAGTAAAATGGTTTGATGCTGATAAAGGATATGGATTTATCTCTTCAGCAGACGGCAAAGACATTTTTGTACACTTCAGTGCAATTCAAACTGAAGGATATAAAACTTTGGCAGAAGGCGACCAAGTAGAATTCGATGTTAATGACGGCGATCGCGGGCAACAAGCGGCTAACGTAATTAAAGTTTAATTTTCAAAAGGTATGGGGACTCGAGAGAGTCCCCCTTCTATTTTAACCCCCCTTACTAAAGGGGTTTTATTTTTTTATAGTTAAAATAAATGCAGGTGTTAAACAAATAAATGTGTTTCAAAAAGAAGAGCGAATTGATAAAATACCACCCTATGTGGTATTTTTTTAATGACTCCTTATCCAAATAAACAAAAGCATTTTGAAACAAATAAAACAACAAGCTAAACACTAATGTAGAATCTCTGGGAAGGTAAATCCTTATTTTTGGAGGCTTTATTACTTAACAAATAATTTTGTTTTGCGACTGATTAGATTAAAAGTTTATTTGTTCTTATTGTAAGTTTGTATTAAACACCGAATAATAAATTCTACTGGAGTTTCCCTTCAAATATAGTTTTAATAGTGGCGGAAAAAATAATGCATGGTATTCATTGCCTAGCCGCTACACATTTAAGAATAAATCATTCTCCCCCCTCCCACTTGCGAAAGATTCACTTGCTAGAGAGAGAAATTTAGCAACTTTTCTCTTGACAAAAAGAGTTGATTGATATACAATAAGGAAAGTTATCACTAACATACATAAGGAGGAAGAACATGTTACATAGATTAGCTGATTTTATAATGAAGAGACCAATGAAAATAGTATTTGTTGGTATTATAGTTTTTATTGTGTTACTTGTAGGAGTAACACAAGTAGAACTTAAAACCGGTAATGATACATTGATTCAAGAAAGCACACAGGAATATATTGATAATTTTGCTTATCAAGCAGAATTTGGAGGAGATCCGATTATTATTTTGTTTCAAGGAGATGGAATTGATAGCTTGCTCACTGTCGAAAATATTGCTCACATGAATGAATTGGAAGAGGCATTATCCTACTATGACGAAATATTTACTGTAAGCAGCCCGGTTTCTTTAGTGAGGCAGTTTTCTAGTTTGCAAGCCGCTCAATTCGAAGAGGGTTTATTAACGGTATCAAATGGACTTGATGATGTCGCAACTAACCTTACAGGCATGAGTGATATGATGCTTGAAAATGCTAATACAGATGATATCGATGCTCAAATAGCCCAATTAAATACTGCGATTACTAACTTAATCGTTGGCCAACAACAATTAGGAATCGGTGTTACGCAATTAGTTTCAGCGTTTGCCAATTATAGCACTCAAATTATTACTATTAGTAATTCCATTCAAGTCATAATAGATGATTTAGCTACTGATCCTTTATTAAGCGATCAAGTTCAAGATCTTCAAGAACAAAATGACGCCCTGATTGCACTGGCAACGCAGATGGATAGTGTTTCGACAAACTCAGCGGCATTACCAAACATTGCAGATAATACTGTATTAGGCTTGCAAAATATTTTAGCAGGACTTACTAATATGGTCGCAGACCAAACAATAATGACTTCACAACTTACTACTTTAGCTGCTAACTTAGGTGGGGTAGCTAACGGATTAAGTGCTATGAGTATAAATTTAAGAATGATTCATGATAACTTTAACGCTTTAGAACCTAGCATTCCGACAAAACAAGCAACATTAGATATGATGGTTTATGAAGATGGAGTTATCAGACCTATCTTTGATTCGTTTTTAGTTGATGATCAGAACATGATGTTTCTAGTAGTTCTTAAAGGCGGGGTTAGTGATGAAAGAATTGGGCATATTATCGATTCGATCAATGAGACCCTAAAAGATCAAGGGTTACAAGATGTTACTTTAGTTTCTGGGAAACCAATATTAGATCAATCAATAAAAAGCGCAATGATGGATAGCATGCAAGTGATGATGGGCCTATCAGCGTTAATTATGGTTGTTGTCTTACTTATTGTCTTTAGAATTAGATGGAGTTTGTTACCACTAGCAATTATTTTATTTTCGGTAGTAGCCACAATCGGTATTATGGGGTGGCTTAACATTGGATTAACAATGGTTTCAATGGCCGTGTTCCCTGTTTTAATCGGACTTGGAATTGATTATTCAATTCAGTTCCAAAGTCGTTACACTGAAGAATTAGAGCGAGGTGCAGAAAGTGAATAACAACAATAATAAATCAAAAAAAGCAATTAGAAAAACAATTAAAAAGTTAGCCCCGGCAATAGTAACAGCGTTAATAGCAACTGCTCTTGGGCTACTTAGTCTATATACTTCACCAGTTCCAATGATTCAAGATTTCGGTAAAATGTTAACTATCGGAATGGTAGTAAGTTTAGTAGCTGCAACACTGATTTTGTTACCTATATTATATTTAAGAGATAGCATTTTCCAAATTTCAGGGGATAAAAAAAAGAAAAAGCGTAAAACAAGCGCTAAATTTGAAAATATTATGAAAAGTATTACCGTAAAAACGCTTAAGTTTAAATATTTAATTTTAGCGATTGCAGTTGTTTCTGCTGGTGTGGGAGTTGTATTAGATCAAGATGTTGGTGTGGAAACTAATATTGAAACATTTATGCCTCAAGACACTCCTGAGTTATTAGATATCCAGGAATTAAGAGGGATACTTGGGACAACAGAAAAATTGTCTATCACATTTAGTGATGATAATATTTTCACTGCAGAAAACATTACATGGATTATTAATACAACAAACAATTTGAAAACTGAATTTCCGGACCAAATTGTTGAGGTTAAATCGATAACAACGATGCTTAGTCTCATGTCACCTGCACCGCTTTCTCCAGAAACGGCGAATCAATTGATCGGTAACTTGCCAAACGAACAAATTAAAATGCTAGTTAATGAAGATCAAACCACAGGTGTGATCCTTGTTTCAATAGTTGATCTAGAACCAAAAGATAAAGAGGTCTTTATTGATGAGCTAAATGCTCACTTAAGTGCATCAGGCACTAAGATGGATGTCACTGTAACAGGACAAGCCGTAATTGATGTTGAAATGATTACCGCTCTTACTACCGGAAGATATACCATCACTTTAGTTGGTATGTTGTTAGTATTCATTGGCTTGTTAGTTATTTACAGGAACCCACTTAAAGCACTTATTCCGTTAATCCCAATTTCATTAATTGTTGGATGGAGCGGAGGATTTATGTTTATCTTCGGCTTAGAATACACACCTCTAACAGCAACATTAGGGGCTTTGATAATCGGTATCGGGACCGAGTTTACAATTCTGGTTATGGAAAGGTACTTCGAAGAAAAAGAAAAAGGCGTAGATAACGATGAAGCTATTAAGATTACTATTGGAAAAATGGGCAAACCAATCATTGTTTCTGCACTAACTACAATTGGAGGGTTCAGTGCTTTAGTAATATCTGATTTTGAGATTTTGAGTAACTTTGGTATAATGACACTAGTTAACATCTCGCTTGCCTTACTTTCTACAATTATTGTAATGCCGGCGGTGTTATCAATTCATTATAAAATAAGCGGTATCTTTAAAAAGAAAAAGCTTGTAAAAATAAGTTAATTAGGATGATAAAATGAAGGATAAAACGGAGCAAATTGTTAAAGCAAGCATTGATGTATTTACTAAAAAAGGATATTTAGGAGCGACTACTAAAGAAATAGCTGCTAAAGCAAATGTTGCTGAAGTTACTTTATACCGAAAATTTAGGACAAAACAAAATCTATTTGAGTATAGCGTAAGAAGTATCATTGAAAGCAAAATTAGTGTTATCTTGGATTTTAATGGAGATATTACTACCCTAGATTTTTTCAGTCAATTGCTTGACAATAGATTAATGGTTATTTCTAAAAATATAAAATTAGTTAGAATGCTAATTTCTGAAAGTATTAATGAAAATCTCCCTCCAAATTTAAGATTCACTCACGTTGTATTTAATAGCGTGAGCCACGCAATTAAAAAACATCTTGAGCTTAATAATATTGGCCTAGATTCTCAAGCTTATTCAAAGATAGTAGGCGGCATTTTATTAGGGTATGCAATACTGCCAAATGAAGAGAAATACCATACAATGAGTTCAAAAGAAAAAAGCGAATATTTAGATAAAAGGTTAAAAATAATTGTAAAGTAGTTATGGATTGTTGGTTTTTAAAAATACTTATAATTACCGAAAAGAAAGCTGAGATTCACCGATATATGCTAGGTTTCAGCTTTTTATAGAGATTTAGATGTTTTTCTAATGATTTGCAATATTTTTATAGTGTTTACTAGAGCATCATATCAAGGCGTTGTATCGAGTTTTTTATCCATTATAACTGTCAAAGTCACGTTATATGAATACCAGCCTTCTAGATCAGCTCAAAATGTTGACGAGTTCTGGAAAGGTTTTAGTGGGCGCTTGCACGTTGATGTTATGGAAGTGGCAAGTGCTGCATTGTGCAATGCAGGGGGGCATTTGATGGGAAATTCTACGATATTTATGTGAAAGCAAAATATCAAACCATGATAGGTAGGGCGCTTAAGTATATTAATGATATTTATGATCTATCAATTTTATAAGGAATTTTAGATTCTAATACAAATTCATTTATACAAAGAAAAGATAGCAAAAGAATTTTTGATAAGGAAAAACCATCTTGCAAAAGATGATCTATTTTATGAAATAGAAAGATATTGAGGTAACAATAAAAACTTTAAAAGAGCAGTAGAAATAGATATTATGACTAAAGATGACGAAGGTAGAATAGCCTATGAATGTAAGTGGACAAACGCTTTATTTCCAAAGTCTGATGTGAAAGACTTGAAAGATGAATCAGAGTTCTTAGAACCACATAAACTTGGGGGTTTTTCAAAGTCTGATATAGTGATGAAGCACTTGCTAGTTTGGACTTAACTTATACAGTAGACGATTTGTCTGACTAAGTGATACACAAAAATCTCATTTCCCCAGTAATCCAGAGATATCTCATAAGTAGAGGAAAAAATAAATGATTTCTTTAAAAAGAATTTTTCTAAAATTTTATGTATTTATCAGGATGAATACACTAAAAGAGTTAAATTTGATGTAATGGTAAAAAAGACGAAACTATTTCTATCGACTTAGCAGAACTAAAACTCATATTGAAAAGGTGAGATATGGATAAATACTTAGAAAATCGGCTAAGAGTCATTGAAGAAATGAAAAATGATAATACATATAAGGTTTCATGGGGCAAGGCAATAATGGAGTGTATTAATTTTGGTGAGTATGAAAGTATTAATCACGATATAGTAATCATTAAGGAAGAAGCGCTTGCCAAAAAGATGATCAAATACTATTGGAATCAATCCTTCTTTTTTTCGCTACGTCAAGGTAATAATCCAGTAATTGTTAAAATTGTTAATGAAATGATTGAAGAGTATAAAAAGAGTGCAAACAATACATACCCTAGGCTGTGGCATGAGGGAGAAAAACACTTTAATAACAAGTTAGACAATTATCAAAAAATAGTAACGGTGTTCAAGATAAGTACTGATTTTCATTAAAAAAAT
>CAZDCS010000045.1:0-8879 GCA_964504015.1 uncultured Mariniplasma sp.
ACTGATTATCCCGATAACTCTCTACTAAATAAACAAAAGTTTCCTTATTGTACTTCGATTTTGCTAATCTAATAAACATAATACCACGCTCCCATATTCATTATACCATAATGCGCTACTATTCACTACTAATATTTCGATTTCTTTCATTTCTATAAGAAAAACACACTAAATGCCTTTTAAAGCGCTTAAGTGTGTTTGTTTTACTGTTTATAGTCGCTGTTTTATACAGATTTTCTTGTTTCAAGTGATAAAGTCGGGTTATACCATAAAAGGACACTTTATCGCACAACAAAGCGATTAAAATGTAAATCAACAAGCCCTACATATAGATTAATTGGTTATGCTTCTCCCAGTTAGTTGAAAAAAAAATTGAGAAAGAAAATAAAGCCAAAAACAATTCAGAAGCGGGACTCAACGTTTAACTTGCACTAGTTCTTGACAGTGTACCAAATAGTAACAAAGATACTATTGCACACAAAAATCAGTCCCAAATACACTCCCACTTCATAAGTAGTAAACCATTTATTCTAGATGGTGCTTGAATCAATGATTAATCTTGCTGAAAATGGTGGTGGATCTCGCTCAAACAAAATCATAATGTATCCTCTGCCAATGATTTACTTGTGGAAGTTGCAATTAATCCTACCCCTTAAATTACAACTGCAATTATTAGAGCTATTATCCACCTGCAATATCCGCTTCCATAGTTTCGGATTAGGATAAATTCATTTTATACTCCATCATTCTAAAAGGAAAAACAGAAACCAGGATAATAGATTTACAGTTTTACAACCCAGTTATTTGGATCTTTCACATCACCAAATTGGATACCTGTTAATAAATCATAGAGCTTCTTAATTGTTGGCCCCATTTCGTTTGCTGCTGGAAATAGATGTTTTTTATCATTATAAGTAATTGAACCGATTGGAGTTACAACTGCTGCAGTTCCACATGCCCCAGCTTCAGCTAAGTTCTCAAGATTGTCAATCAAAATATCTTGTTCTAAAACCTTTAACCCTAAATTATGTTTAGCAAGATATTTTAATGATCTATTAGTAATACTATCTAAGATCGAAGGTGATTTAGGAGTAATATATTTGCCATCTTTTGTAATTGCGATAAAGTTAGCAGCTCCAACTTCCTCAATTTTAGTATGTGTTTTTGGATCCAAAAAAATACAATCAGCAAAACCCATTTTTTTGGCTTTTAATTGTGCATGAAGACTCGCTGCATAGTTACCACCAACTTTAACATCCCCAGTACCATTAGGTGCTGCCCTGTCATACTCAGACACCATTAAATCAACTGGTTTTGCCGGTCCACCAAAATATGACGCCACAGGTGATACAACAACACTAAATAAATATTCTGGCGCTGGTCTGAGACCAAGATTATCACCAATTCCGATTAGGAAAGGTCGAATGTATAATGTCTCATATTTTCCATATGGCGGAACAAAAATCTCATTAGCCAAAACTACTTTTTTAACAGCCTCAACAAAGACATCAATAGGAACTAGCGGCATAACAAGCCTCTCACAAGACTCTTGGAAACGCTTTGCGTTTTCCTCTGGTCTAAACAATTGGATTGAGCCCTCTTTAGTCCTGTAAGCCTTAAGTCCCTCAAAACACTGTTGACCGTAATGCAATGAAGTTGACAGTGATGAAATAGTCAATCTATCATCAGTTCTAAGTTGTCCTTTGTCCCACTTTCCATCTTTGTAATACGAAATGTAATTGTACTCCGCTTTGACATAAGTAAACCCTTTGGGCTTTGTGTTCATTACTTTAGTTCTCCTTTTTCTTTTTATCTGCAAATCATTTTATCAATTTACTTTTTTTTGGTTTCTAGTTCCTCTCCATAGTTACCTTTGAAAATTTTCAAAAAGAATCGCTTTGTGTTTTCATTATCATAGATAAACATAAAGAGTAAAACAAATAGTGATCCATAAACTAAGACAGGGATGATAAGCCATACAACAGGCCAGTAACCTGGTGCCCCTATAATTGGATTAATTCTAAAAACCATTGGAACAAAGACACCGATAATTAGCCCTAGTTTTGTCAAATCCCCTCGTACACCAAAGATAAAAGAGGGGTTACGGTGCTCTGGGCTAAAGAGATGCTCTTTAGGAACCCAGTTAATGAGCGTCAAAATAAGTTCATTTATGAAAATTAAAAACAACACAAAAATCAATACAAAAGGCGCACGATAAGCCCGCGTAATCGATAAGGAATGCATTTTATAACGTAACATTAAAAACGGGGCTAAAAACAATAAAAAATGAGCTAAATAAAACCTAAACACTTCTAGTTGAAAGGCCCCTCTAGCACCCAGATAAGCGCCATCAAACATACTGCTCATAGCATCAATGGGGAAAATAAAAGTTACAATGCCACTTGCCATAGCAACCATCACCATATAGTCTCTTAGTGTTTTATTTTTAGAAAAATAGACAAAAGGAAAGACCAAGGTGCTAACGGCACAGATGTTTTCAAAACTCACTTTAGTCCAAACATGCTCAACTGTTGTATAGGGATAAATCAAAATTTTTAAAAAGTGGATCGAAAAAGCAGTCATAATTAAACCAAAAACAAACCAGTGCCTAAACACTTGGGTTTTTTTATCTAAAAATTTAACAGCGATAACTATGAGTATAATCGCAAGCGCGATATATCCAAAATAGTAGATGTTTCCCATTTCCACTTGCGGCATCTGATCCTCCATAAATATTGCATATTTATTATATCATATTAGTGAGGGTGATGCCATAGTTCTGCCTATTTTCAACCCCATGCAAAAAATGATTTTTTCTCCCACAAGGCAACACGCCACACTTACCACAATATTTTAAGAAAGCGACTAAAAAGAATAAATAGTATTGCAAAAACAAAGATTAACCCTTGATTTACATATTGCTGCTTAAAATGATTTTTATTGACATCCTGCAACAAAACAAAAGATGGATTGCTAATAATATTTCCTCTCATGCTTTTCTTAGGAGGCAGATATATCCTTATTCTAGTAAAATAATAGGAAGTACTCAGTACAATAACCCCTCCCACAAACCAAATAGGGCTATCAGACATATGTTTTATCAAACTATAATTAGAGACGTGAAACTCACTATCAAAAATAACATTTTGCAAAAAGATGATTAAAGACCATATTATGGCCATCAAAGACAGAATTTTGGCCACCATTAGCTTCACACTCTTTTTTTTAAACAGTTCGGACTCTTTTTTAACTTTATTTAAATCATTGAATGCGGTCCTGCAGATAGGAAATGCAATATTTAGTGCAATAGCATCAGCGTAAAATATATCTTCTTTTGCTTCAAAAATAGGTTCCCATTCCCTAGAGTTAAGTAAATACTCTTTTGATTTGTAGTCTTTATCTTTATAGGTAATCACGAAATCAAAGGATGGGACTAAAGCATGGTATAAATGAAGTTTTTTCACTCTAATGACCAAGTTGTTTTTCCCATTCTTTCTTTTAATATTATTTGTTATTTCCCTTTGAGCTAACTTGTTGATTTCTTCACCCACAAAGGTTTTATTTAAAACAGGTGGAGCATCTCCAATTTTCAATTTATCGAACACATCTTTAAGCGAAACCGAATAGTATTCTTTTCGTTTACTGCATAAAAAGAACCCTGAAGTATCTAAGTTTTCATTACCATTTTCAAGACTAACCCCATCTTCTAAATCCGTTTTTTTAAAATAATCGTCACCTGTTTCGATTGGATCATAGATGAAATCGCTAATTCCAATATCTGAAAACCTATAGCTATAAGATGCATCTAATAGTTTGGTTTCACGGCTAAAATAAATATATATTTTCACTTTCTCAGGTCTCATCCATTTTTTAAATTTGTCATCCACATAATAACTATTTTGCACGATATTATCTACTTGATTTTGGACTTTTTCTATTGAAAACAGCGAATTGTAATACTCTTTATAAATTAATATCTTTTCATCATCAGAATAAAAACCTTCGTATTCTTTAGCAATAAACCCTTCTTTAAGAGACTCTTTCAGATGCTTAAAAGCTTTTGTAGGGTTGCTGTGGCCACCTGATGAATAGATTTGATACAAGTAAGAATTGCTTTCTTGAGAAATATTTTCTTTCAAACATTCTAAAAACCAGTGTTCAGCACTATGATAGGAACCTTTTTTGAATAGCAGTTTAGCTAACTCAAACTTAGTTTCCTTATAGCCTAGGCGATAGGCTTGTTGATAATATTGCTGGAGTTCTTTATCCGTGCAAAGTTCAACAAACAATTGGTTATTAAGTAAATAAGGTAGTGTTGCTCTTATATCACCCTGTCGATAAATATCAAAAAGCATTTCAGTGCCTAATTGATACCCATTTTCATAATAGATACTAGTGTTGTTTTGTGCTTGTTTAAACAGTAGTTCAGCTGCGAGAATTTTGGCCTTATTATGATCTATTTTAGATGATTTTATTAAATAATCAAGAGCGATATCAGTGTCTTGAATCACATCATCGCCTTTAAAATAGTCTAATCCTAACTTATATAAAGCGTCAGCTTTGACCATAATTAGCTCCTTTCTCACTTATCTGTTACTACTATTATATACAATTTTTTCGAAAATGAAAAACCAATCGCTATTTTTTGTAGCAATTGGCCTCTTTATTAGTTTTTTTTATGAAATATCACTTTAACCTCATTGTTTCTCTTGCTATCATCACTTCTTCATTTGTGGGTATGATATATGCTTTTATTTTTGAATCTTTTGTTGTAATTAATCTTTCATCACGATACTGGTTTTGCTCTTCATCTAAGACAATACCTAAAATAGATAAAGCGTTAATAACCCCTTTTCTGACAATAGGGGCATTTTCTCCAATTCCTGCTGTAAAACAAATTGCATCTAGACCCTTCATATAAACATAGTAAGAGCCAATATAATCGGCAATGCGCTTAATTTGAATCTTGTGCGCCATTATTGCTCTTTTATTGCCATCTGCCATAGCGTCGACAATATCTCTGGAATCATTAGAAATACCTGAGACACCTAAAAAGCCTGATTTTTTATTTAGATCATCTAAGACACTTTCATAAGTTCTGTTTTCTTTTCCAGCTACTAACATCATCACAGTCGGATCAATGTTACCAGACCTTGTGCCCATCGGTATTCCTTCAAGAGGCGTGAGCCCCATTGAAGTATCGACTGATTTCCCAGAATCAACCGCACAAATTGATGCACCGTTCCCAAGATGGCAGACAATAATTTTAGCTTTAGGGTTATCTAATAGCTCCATTGCTCTAGTTGAAACATATTGGTGGCTAGTTCCATGAAACCCATATTTTCTATACCATTCATATGGCGTTGAGTATAAATAAGCTTCTTTTCTAATTGTTTGATGGAATGTGGTATCAAAAACAGCAACTTGTATCACATCTGGCAACACTTTTCTAAAAGCCTCTATTCCTGTGATATTAGCAGGGTTATGCAGTGGCGCTAAGTCATTTAGACTAATAATATCAGCAATCACTTCATCAGTGATAATTGCTGAGTCTTGGAAGATTTCTCCTCCTTGTACAACACGGTGCCCAACACCTTTGATTTCATTTAAATCTTTAATTATCTTATGCTCAAGCAAGCCCATAACAACCAGATCAACAGCAACTTTATGATCAAGAACTTTTTGTGTGACCGTTACTTTTTCACCATTAACCTTAATGGTGAAAATGGCGTTATAATAGCCAATTCTTTCGATATTCCCTGAAGTCACTACTGTTTCTTCCGGCATTTCCAAAAGTTGGAATTTAAGTGATGAACTTCCTGCATTAACCGCCAAAATTTTCATATTTTTCTCCTATTATCCTGTTTTTTTCTTATATTAATTATTTCTCTTTATTCTTAGTAAAGGTAAACATAGATGGCAATAAAATGTAGAATTGTCCCTGTACCAGTAAAAATATGCCAAATAAAATGAAAATACTTAATCCGGCCAAAGACATAAAAGATAACACCAACGCTATAAGCTATGCCGCCAGCTAAAACTAACCAGAATGCCGCTTGTTCAAAAGCTAGCAATTGCTTTAGAAAAATCAATCCGCTCCAACCCATAGCCAGATAGAGAAACAGATGGAGTTTTTGAAACTTATTAATCCAAATCGATTTAAAAACAACACCCGTGATTATTAGTGACCATTGAACAATAAACATCATTAATCCTAATCCCATTGAAAAGCCTTCAATAAAAGGTTCTTGAAGCCCTGGCAATAAAAGCAGTTGTGGTGCAAAGGTCCCACCGATTAAAAGATAGATCGATAAATGATCAAACCTTTTAAAAAGACCTTTGGCTTTTTTATGAAATAAAGCATGATAAAGTGTGCTCATCGTATAGAGGTTAATAATTCCAAACCCGAAAATAATAGCACTAACTACCTCAATTGTAGTGTCACTTTTAATGAGTAGTAAAACTAAAGCAAGGATCCCAAAAAGAGCCATTACGCCATGCGAAATTGCATTAGCAATTTCTTCACCAAATGTTTGTTGCCAAGTTCTCTTCATTACAACTCCCCTTTTGGTAAAAATTGATCAAGGTAATTTTCTCCACGTTGACTCTCAGGTTCAACTTTTTCTAAATTATAAAAATCAAATTGCCTAAGTGTTTCATAGGCAACAATTGCAACAGCATTAGATAAGTTTAGAGCTCTCACTTTCGCGGTTGTTGGTATTCGGTAACAATTCTCCATATTTTTGGCTAATAGGGCTTTGTCAATTCCTGTTGTTTCTTTCCCAAACACCAAAAAGATCGGGTGTTTAAGTTCCTGGTACTTAATATCAGCATAATTCTTTTTTCCATAAAAACAAATATGTCCCAGGATTTTTTTCGCTAAATTTTTCAAAGTCTTCGTGTGTTTCATAATCTAGGTGCTCATAATAATCTAGAGCACTTCTTTTCAATTTTTTTTCATCCAAGTAAAACCCCAACGGTTCAATCAAATGAAGTTTAGCGCCAATAGCAACACAAGTTCTCATTATATTGCCGGTATTCTGCGGTATTTCAGGTTCATACAATACAATTTGAAACATTTTTTGTCAAAGATATCTATCTAAATATCTTTACTCCTTCCTGTAATAAATACTGTTATTTATTGTGCTTCTCAATTAAATATTCTCTCAACTCCCAAAGTTCTTTTGATAGGTCAACATAGTATTTATGAGCTTGTTTAAGTCTTAGCATTTCTGGCCATAGTTTTTTTTGTTGCTCTTTAGCATAAGTTCTTATGTGCACCAAACTTGGCAAATCATAAACAAGCCTCCCTTTATTAAAGATTGGAACTAACAAAGGTTCAACTCTATATTTTTCAATCACTTTGCTTTTGTAAGGGAAATGCGGGTCAAACAAGTGGTAAGGTTTAGATGGATCAATAACCTCTTTAAACAGTGTTATCACGTCAGCTAGAGCTTTACCATAATTATCAAAAAATCGGTAAACTTGTTTAAAGCCGGGAATAGTCATCTTTTCAACGTTATCACTTATTTTAATTTTATCAACTAGCTTCTTATTCACTTCAACAGCAGAGAGCTTAAAAACACCACCAAATACCGCTTCAGAGCGAGCAGTGACTAGCCTTTCACCAACTCCAAAGTAATCAATCTCCGCTCCTTGATGAATTAGCTCCTCAATAATAAACTCGTCTAGTGAATTAGAAATCGTTATTTTAGTGTCCTTCATCCCCGCAGCGTCTAATGCTTTCCTCACTTCTTTTGTCAAATATGTTAAATCTCCACTATCTAATCTAATGCCCTTAAGGGTTTCCCCTATAGGCTCTAGGATTTCCTTGTGAATCTTAATTGCATTAGGAAGACCTTGTTGCAATGTGTTATATGTGTCAATTAATAACACCGTGTTTTTTGGGTATGTTTTTGCATATGCCCTAAAGGCTTCATACTCTGTTTCATAGCTTTGAACATAGCTATGTGCCATTGTTCCTAATGCTGGAATGCCATAAGCAAAATCCACATAGGTGTTTGATGATCCGACAACTCCACCAATATAAGCTGCACGCGCCCCAAAAATAGCAGCATCATAACCATGAGCTCTACGAGCCCCAAATTCTAAAACAGCTCTACCTTGAGCAGCATAGACAATTCGTGATGCTTTAGTGGCGATTAGTGATTGATGATTAATCGTTAACAAAATCATTGTCTCAATTAATTGACATTCAATAATTGGTCCTTTTACAATCAAAATCGGTTCATGAGGGAAAATCGGAGTTCCTTCTTTCATCGCATAGACATCACAACTAAAAGAAAAGTTAGCTAAGTATTCTAAAAAACCCTCATCAAACAACTTCTTAGAACGAAGATAAGTGATTTCGGCATCACCAAAATGTAGGTTTTCAATATAGGAGATAACTTGCTCTAGCCCAGCAAAAACAGCATACCCTCCCTTATCCGGTATTGACCTAAAAAAGACGTCAAATACTGCTATTTGATCCTTCTTACCATCATTGAAATAGCTGTTAGCCATCGTTAATTCATAAAAATCCATCAACAAAGTTAAGTTTCTTTTATCCATGTAAGCAACCTCCTCTTAAGACATATCTATTTTAACACTTTTCTTGCTTTTTTGGTATAATAACAGTAACAATTAATGAGGTTTATTCTATGATTATTCTACTATCTTCTGCAAAAACTTTTTCTAAAGTTTTTCATTCATTTGCGACAAACCCTATCTTTGATAAAGATGCACTTAATATCGCAACAAAACTTGCTGGTTTGACAGCTCCACAGTTGGCTAAGCAGATGAAACTTTCCGATAAACTGTCCAATACTGTTTTTCAGTATTATCATAATTTTAATACACACTTAACGTGTGCTATTTTC
>CAZDCS010000046.1:0-8867 GCA_964504015.1 uncultured Mariniplasma sp.
AAAATATTTTTTGGCGAAGATGATGTAACCAGGTTAGCTCCTGAAAAAAGGGGAATTGGGCTTGTTTTTCAAAACTATGCACTATACCCTCATATGACTGTTAGACAAAATATTATGTTTCCGCTTGAAAATCTAAACATTAGTCGTAAGGAAGCGTTGAAATTGGTTGACGACATGGCAAAACTTGTCGGTATCGAAGATCAGTTAGATAAACAACCAGCAAAATTATCAGGTGGCCAACAACAAAGAGTCGCTATTGCACGAGCATTAGTTAAAAAACCTAGGGTTTTACTGTTAGACGAACCGTTATCAAATCTTGATGCTAGATTGCGTTTGCAAACAAGAGAAGAAATCAAAAGAATTCAAAGAGAAACAGGGATTACTACCATTTTTGTTACACACGACCAAGAAGAAGCGATGAGCATTAGTGATCAAATGGTGGTTTTGGACTTTGGTGTAGAACAACAAATGGATCATCCGCAAGAAATGTATAAAAAACCAAAAAACATCTTTGTTGCTAAATTTTTAGGAAGTCCTCCGATAAACACACTCGAAGGAACGGTTAAATCAGGAAAAATAATTGTTGGAAATAACCTTATTCTTGGTGAGACAGAAGTGGTAGATGGGGCTTATGATATTGGGATTAGACCTGAAGATTTCCGCTTTGATGCTAAAGGGTTTAAAGTCGAAACAAAAGATATTGAGCACACTGGGCGCGACACTATGATTAGATTTTTAATTGGTGACGTAATGATAAGAGCGCTTGTGGACTCTGAGTCTGTTGAAGGAAAAAAGGTAATCAGATTAGTTATTAAAAAAGGAAGAGTTCACATTTTTGATAAAGAAACAGGGAAAGTGATGCTATGAAGCAAAAACATGAGGAAAGAGTAGATACTTTTCCGCCCACTTTTTTGAAAAAAATAGGAACTGTCCTTAGAGTTTGTCTTGTTATTTTAACTTTTGGTATATATAAAGATGAAAAGAGCAAAGATGTTCTTTGGGATATTCGCAAAAAAACACATCATATTCATGTTAAAATGATGGATTCACTAGAAAAAAGAGAAGTTGGGTTTTTAATGCGCTGGCCCGGGTGGCTTAAGGCGGTCTTTTATTTAGCGCCAGCTTTAATTTTATTAGGGATATTTACTTTCTTCCCTATTATTAATTCTTTTGTAATTTCTTTTTACACAGGATTTAATATTCAAACTGGTGAGTTTGATGGATTTACTTTTATGGGTAATTATGCGCATGTCTTAAGGCATGCGGGATTTAGGCAAGCAGTATTAAACACCGCTATTATTGTTGTGGTATCTGTTCCTATAACAATTATTATAAGTTTATTTATTGCAGTTGCTCTAAATTCAGTTAGATCGTTTAGAAGTTTTTTCCAAACAATCTTTTTCTTGCCATATGTAACTAATACAATCGCTATTGGTCTAGTGTTCGCTTTTATATTTAGTGGAAACACAAATACAATCGCCAACCCAGTCGGTCTTGGATTAGCAAATCAAATTATAACTTGGCTAGGAGGACAACCTATTGCGTGGATCGCAACAGGAGCAACCTATTGGTCGGCAATGACAGTTATTTTGGTCCATAGCGTTTGGAATGGTCTAGCATTTAAAATAATTGTCTTTTTAGCAGGGATACAAGGAATTGATAAACAATACTATCAAGCAGCTCAAATTGATGGAGCCAGTAGAGCTAAGTCATTTTCTAGAATAACAGTGCCTTTAATATCGCCAATGATTTTCTATATTTTGATTACTTCGGTTATCGGATCATTTAAAACCTTTACATCGGTTGTGGCCATTATTAATAGAGAAGGTGTTATTACTACCGGAAGAGACGGAGTTATTAATTTGAAAACAATTGTTTTTCATATCTATGATTACATTGAAGCAGCAGCCCTTGATGGTATGATGTCATTTGCTTCAGCTGCGGCGATTATTCTTTTCGCAATTATACTGGTCTTTACGATTCTCCAAATGCAAGTTGGAAAACGTAGAGTACATTACTAGGAGGAAGAATAGATGAAAAGAATAACAAAAAGAATTAGAAAGCTTGATCTTATAGCAACTATTATTGATTTCGTTTACGCGGGTATAGTTTTAGGGGTTCTGTCATACTTCTTTGTTGTTTTAACAGAACCAGAAATTTTAACTGTTGTTGTAGACACCACTTATCAGTTTATGTGGATGACTTTCACTTCACTACATTTAAACAGAGCGATAAGTCTCTTAATATTATATTTATTAATATTCGTCCCTTTATTATTTTCACATGTTAAAAGACTTAAGAGCAAAGATATAATCGAACTTGACCAATGGACGTATAGAACGCAATTTTTATATATGTTTATGGCTATGGTCACTTTTAATCCGTTTAGTGCTTTTGTACGCTACTTAGCAGCATCAGAGATTTTGCAAATCGTGCAAGAGTTTGGCGTTATGCAATTAGTTAAAAATAAAGGATTCTGGATTAAAGAACTTTTTACAGGTGTAGTATTTGACAAAATGCGCAAAAGAAGAGAAAAGAGAAAAATTCTTTCTGACTCACAAGCAGACCTGGAACGCTTAAGCAAACAAGATTACTTTGTTAAAATAATTGTTTTGGCATCAACATATACCTTTTTAGCACTTCTAGCGCTATTCATCTTTATTCCATTTTATTGGATGATGATAACGGCCTTGAAGACACATCATGAAGTAGCAAACGCTTTTACACCAAGAATGTTTATCGGACTTGGCGAAATGCAATGGATAAACTTTAAATTAGCACTGACGCAATTTAACTTCTATCATTATATATGGAATACGATGGTAGTTGGAGTGTTATCAATGATTGGGACAGTGATTACAACTGTTTTGGCGTCATTCGCCTTTGCAAGATTAGACTTCAAAGGACGGGATTTCATTTTTGCTGTCCTGCTAATGACAATGATGATCCCTGGGGAACTATATATAATAACTAACTTTATTACAATATCAAGGTTAGGTTGGCTTAACACATTTTACGCCCTTATTATCCCCTTTATGACAAGCGTATTTTATATTTTCTTCTTAAGACAATCATTTAAACAAATTCCTGATTCGCTCTATCGAGCTGCTCAGGTTGACGGATGTAGCGATTTTAAATATTTAAGAAGAGTTATGATTCCAATAGCAAGACCGACAATTATCACAATTACTATTTTAAGTGCAATCGGAGCATGGGATGCATTTATCTGGCCAATGCTAGTAGCACCAGATGAAAGGCTGTGGTTAATATCAGTAGCACTTAGATCAACTAGTTTCGTTGATGGCTCAGTGACAGATGGAAGACCGATATACACGCTTCAGCTAGCAGCAACAGCTTTAGTAACAGTCCCATTATTAATTATCTTCTTCTCTCTTAAAAACTATATTATTAAAGGGGTCGGAAGAGCAGGAACAAAAGGATAAATTAGAATTAATGATAAAAAAAATAGGAGGAACAAATGAAGAAAGCAATCTTTTTAGTATTAATTATTTTAGGCGTGCTGGGTATGTCTGCATGCGCACAAAGACGAAATCAAGCACCGGAATTTTCAGGAATTAACGAGAACCCTACAATTCAGATAGGAGAAGCGTTTAATCCACTTGATGGCGTAACGGCAATAGACGAAGAAGACGGTGACATCACTGGCGACATTGTTGTAAGTGGATTTGAAGCGGATGATGTTAACTTTGGCGGGAATTATGTCATAACATTGACAATAACCGACGCAAACGAGTACACAACGACAGCGACAATCAACTTAACAGTTGAGGGCGAAGGCGAAGCACCAGTCTTAATAGGTGTAATTGCAGAACAAAGATTCTACATTGGTTCTGGAACCTTTAACCCACTTGCTGGAATTACAGCAACAGATGGAATAGATGGTGACTTGACAAGCGAGATTGAAGCTATTGGAACTTATCTGTTAAATGTGACAGGAGTTTACGTGATTACAATTAGAGTAACAAACTCAATTGGCATGAGAGCTTCAGAAACAATTAGATTAACAGTTGTCGAAAGTGATATTCCGCTGACACTAACTAATTCAAATATTGAAATTACAATGTGGCATGCAATGGGCGAAGCTAACCAAGCACATATGCAAGAATATGCCGATAGTTTTATGGAGCTACACCCTAATATTACAGTAAATATTCCCGAAGGACATGGAGGATATGATGCTTTAAAATCAGCGATGATTAATGGAATTACAGCAGGCGTGATGCCGAATTTAGTTCAAGGGTATCCTGACCATGTTGCAGAATATTTAAATGGACAAGCAGTTCTAAGCCTAAACCCATTTATTCATCATGATATTTGGGGTATGCGTGGCGCTGATGCATTAGACGACATTATTGAGTCCTATCGTGAAGAAAACACACAATATGATGAGGCAGGAACTTTCTACTCATTACCATTTAATAAATCAACAGAAGTTATGATCTATAATAAAACAGCTTTTGCTGCAATAGGTCTACCTACGCCAACAACATGGCAAGAAGTTATTGCTGCAGCACCAGCTCTTCGAGCACACGGTCATATGCTAGCAGAGGCAAGAGTTAGAGCTGCTAACCCAGACGTGACAGGAGAAGCATTAGACGCGATGATTGCAAATGAACAAGCTAGAGTTGTCCCTGCTGCATACAGCTCAAACGGAAATGCTTTCATTACCTTTACAAGACAATGGGGCGGAAGATATACAGCAATTAACCCTGATACATTAGCTGGAGAATTCCATTGGAGCACTGACTCTAATACATTTGCTGCTATGACTTTCTTATATGCTAATAGACATATCATAACACTTCCAGAGTTTTGGAATCAATCATTTACATCAACACCATTTAAAGCACAATTAACGTTTGTAACAATTAGTTCATCTGCGGGTATTAGACATAATATTCTAAGAGCTGGAGATTACTATTATGATCGATTTGAATTAGGCGTTGCACCAATACCGTATAATGCTGATATGCCAGAACATAGACAAGTTATCCAACAAGGAACAAATGTTTCATTAATGGATACAGGAACAGCTCAAGAACAATTAGCGTCATGGTTATTCCTAGTTCATCTTATTAACACAGAAAACACAATTCATTGGGCGATAAACACAGGTTATTTGCCAGTGAGATATAGTGGATACAATAGTGCTATCTATCAAGCATTCTTAAACAACCCAGATCCTGCTGTTCCAAACCAAATTGCTTTCTCATTAGCAGCGAATGCCGCTTATGCACAAAGAGATATAATGTTTTTTGATCCAGCATTTATCGGTTCATCAAGAGCAAGAACACAAGTTGGTCTAGCGCTTGAAAGAATTATGCTTGGTGATGGTAATATTCAAGAAGCTCTCGATTTTGCTCACCAAGAGGCTAGTTTAGGAAAAAACTAAGAGATATTGATTGAAAAAAGAAAATCTTTAGGTTCTTTGCCGGTTGGCAAAGAACCGCTAAGGTTTTAATTTTAAAGTAGTAAAACGTAGAAAAAAAGAAAGATAAATTATCAGTTACATTGAATAAAGATAGAAAAATTTATGAGGAGGATTTAAATGGGAAAAAGAATTTATATTAAAGCGTTCTCGTTATTTGTGGTATTAATGACTGTATTCACACTAGCAGCTTGTGGAGAAACCAATCAAATAGTTATTAATAGCGCACTACGTGACGTTGCTATATCTTTTGCAGGCGAAGAAAGTGCGACCACTGTCACACAAGATATAACTTTGCCTACGGCAATTGGTGAGGCAATCACCATTGAATGGTCTTCGGACAAAGAAGCGGTTATCTCTAGTGCAGGGGTTGTTGTTAGACCGGCAGAAGGAGAAGCTGATGAAACTGTTGTTTTAACAGCAGTATTGACATTGGGAGAGCATATAGGAGAAATATCATTTACAGTTTTAGTTCTAGCAGAGGGAATATCTCCTACGACAGCTATTGGTGACGTTGTTCTTGCCGGAGATAGTCTAAACTATATATCGATTCTAGAAAGATATATTACTCTGGGTGATATAGAGCTACCTACGTCAATGTTCGGGCACGCTATTGTTTGGTCATCTAGTAATGAAGATGTTATTGATACTGATGGAGACGTTGATAGACCAGAGTACGGGGAAGCAGATTCAACAGTTATTTTAACAGCGACAATAGGTGATATGTCTGTGGAATTTATTGTTACTGTTTTAGCTATCGCGGAAAAACCAGATGACCTTATCCTTGAAGAAGCTAAAGTTGCACTATTGTTACCTGGGGGCAATATAGTTATAGGGAATGTTGAACTTCCAAGTACTGTAGGTCAAGATGGAGCTACTGTTACATGGAGCTCAAGTCATCCAGATATTATTGATGAAGATGGAATAGTTGACAGAGATGATGATGCGACAGTTGAAGTTACCTTAACCGCTACAATTCTTTCTGGGGATGAGACAGTTACTAAAGAGTTTGTTGTTACTGTTGTACAAGATGTAGAATTAAGCACAATTACTGAAGTAAGGGCAACAGAAGTTGGAGTGAATGTTCGCGTAAGAGGTATTGTAACATCATCAGAAACGGGTTTTAGAACTCACTTTATCCAAGATGATAATGCAGCGATTTCAATTTGGACTAGAAATGGCGAATTTCAAGATTTCCTAAATGAAAACTTAGGTAAAGAAATAGAAGTATATGGAACAAGAGGAATTCATTCTGGTTTTGTTCAAATATCACCTCTAACTTTCAAAGTAATAGGTGATGGCGTAATGCCAACAGCAGTAAACATTGATGGGCATCCAATTACTGGAGCAGCGTTATTGCCATATCAAGCTATTCTTGTTGAAATGACAGGTCTAGTTGTAAGCGATATTGATATTGATCGATTTGGAAACTATAATATCACATTGTTACGCATTAGTACTGGCGAAGTAATAGTGGTTAGATGGGACGCTAGAGTAGACTTAACTGAGGAAAGAGAAGAGTTTATAACAGAAATTAAAGTAGGAGATTACTTTGATATTATTTCTCCTCTTGCTTGGAGAGGGGACGACCCAAGATTCTTATTTAATGAAGGTACGATTCTAGAGGCGGCAACGCCGCCTGAAGCAGAAAAACATATCGTTGATGCTATGGCGCTAAATCTACCATTAGCGATTGAAGAAGCTATTACACTTGTATTACCAGCAACCGGACTACACGGCTCAACAATTACTTGGGTATCAAGTGATAATGCACTTATTAATGAAACAACTGGCGAAGTAATAATGCCGCTAGAAGATCCAGTAATTGTTACTGTAACAGCAACGGTAGTATTTGGAGCAGTGGAAGAAGTAGTAGTATTCGAAATTCTTGTTGGAGAGCTGAAAGAAAAAACAATTTTAGAAATAATTAATACAAGCGATGATTTTTCTGTTTGGACTCAAGGAGTAGTAACAGCAACAGAAAACAGACACATCTTTTTCATCCAAGATGCTACTGCTGGTATTGCATTAGATACTGATGATGAAGACTTAATTGCTTTCTTAAACGAAAATATTGGCAATTTAGTGGAAGTTTTTGGAGTTAGAGATACTAACAGGGATCTCAGAACAATTGAGGTAACTGAAGTTAATCTTATAGATGCAGAAGTTGCAGCTATTGATGCACTAAATATTGATCACCTAGCTATTGACCCAGTCGTATTACTACCTTATCAAGGTCAACTTGTTGAAATGACAGGTTTGTATGTGTCTAGTGTATCGGTAGACAGACATGGCAATATAACAGTAACGTTTATTAGATTATCTGAAGGGACTGAAATTGCACTAAGATGGGATTCAAGAGTTGAGTTAAGCACAGAAGCAACTGCACTACTTACAGGAATTGTAGTGGGAGATTATTTTGATATTATTGCTCCTCTTGCTTGGAGAAGTTCACCACGTTTCTTATTTGCGAATTCAACAATTTTAACACCTGCAATAGCAACTACAACTGATTTACTTGCTCTTGATGCTATGGGGCTTGATATTCCAACTACAATAACAGTAGCAGGAACTTTGGTATTACCAACAGCAGGCGGAACCAATGGTTCAGTTATTACATGGGTATCAAGTGATAATGCAATTATTGATCCAACTACAGGTGCAGTAGTGATTCCAGCAAATCAAGTAACAGTTACTTTAACAGCGACACTAGTTTTAGAAACAATAGAATTTGTTGCTACATTTGATGTAGTTGTAGGGGTACCAGGACCGGATCTGTTTATTTCTGAGTATATTGAAGGAAGCTCAAATAATAAAGCAATAGAGTTATTTAATCCTACAACACAGACAATTGATCTATCAATCTATTCGATAGAGCTCTATTTCAACGGAAGTACATCAGTAGGAAGAACACTCACACTTACAGGGACTTTAGCACCTGGAGCGGTAATCGTAATTCATCACGAGAGTGCAGGACCAGAAATCACAGCAGTTGGAGATATAATTTCTGAAGTAAACTTCTTTGGTGGCGATGACACAATATTATTATTGAAAAATGGCGTCGTTATTGATATGTTTGGTGTATTGGGAGAAGATCCAGGGTCATATTGGACAGTTGGAACTGGAACAACACGAAATCATACACTAGTTAGAGATCCTTCAGTGACAATGCCTTCGGCAACTTGGGATCCAACACAATGGATAGTCTATATTGAAGATACATTCACTCATATCGGATCACATACAACAACTTAGTAAGCTAAGAATAGTTCAATAAAAGGCGCATGATAAATCATGCGTCTTTTTTCTTGCATAAATTAATTAAAACTAGAGGTTCTATCGTTTCAAATCGATGAACAAAAACCTTAGGCAATTAAGGTGAAGTATTATAGGTAAAACAGCCTATTTTATGCTATAC
>CAZDCS010000047.1:0-8753 GCA_964504015.1 uncultured Mariniplasma sp.
TGCAGCTACACTTACTAACGTTTATCATTCTAAAGTTACTTACCGTGATGGTTCTGGTAATCCAACCTATTTTGCGACAACGCAAAACGGACAAATGGCAACAATGGTTAATGCAGCAACGTTGCCAGACCCAGCTTGGTGGAACACCTTCTACACTAACTTTAATGGTCACAGTCACTGGGCACAAGACCCAATAACAGGAAGAATATTTTTGAATATGTGAAAATAAAAGAGATGGTAAATCATCTTTTTTTTTGCAAAAAGAAAAAAATAGCACATAAAGCTTGACAGTGCCAAAAAAATGTAATACAATGTAGTTGGCACAAAAACAAATAGAGTGCTAACGAGGTGTGGAAATGATTTCTAGTCGACAAAAGTTAATTCTTAAAGCAGTTATAGAAATCTATGTTAAGGATGCTCAGCCGGTTGGGTCAAAGAGTTTAACCCAAATGCCCTATCTAAATTTTTCAAGTGCAACATTGAGATATGACATGGCACAACTAGAAGAACTGGGTTACTTAGAAAAGACTCATACTTCTAGTGGGAGAGTTCCTTCAGAAAAAGGTTATCGCTTTTATGTAGAAAATTTAATAACTAGAGATGAAGATGTTGTTAAATCTTTCCCGTTAATTGATGATGTCTTTTTCAAAAACAAGCTGGCAAAAGAACATGCTCTTGAAGAGGCAATCAACCTTTTGAGTGAACTGACTAACTACACGGCAATGTCAATTGGTTCAACTAGTTCGCTAAATACAATTAAAAAAATTGATTTTATTCCGTTGACAGAAAATCAAGCAGTTGTTTTAATTGTTACTAACCAAGGATATGTTCAGCATCAAAATATCACAGTCCCACCAGAAACAAATATCAATGAATTGAAAAAAGTGATTAAAACGCTAGATGAATTATTAAGAAATCGGTTTATCACTGAGGCGAGTCAAATTTTGCAAACGGCGTTTGCAAAAAAAGAGATTGCATCATTTATTGAGTATCAGACACAACTGATGAATTCATTTATTCACGCTTTTGCCAAGTTTTCTGAAGATAACTTTTATCTATCAGGAGTTTCAAATGTTTTCGAACAACCAGAATTTCATGACGTCAAACACATTAAAAACTTTGTTGATATGTTAGACCGCAGGGAACTAATTAAACTAATTGGTGATAATGATGGCTTAAGCATTAGATTTGGTAGTGATTTTCAATTGATTCCAATGGAAAACTGCACAGTGATATCAGTGCCCTACCGCATTAGTGAAACAGAACATGGGACAATAGCTGTGGTTGGACCAACAAGGATGGAATACAGCAAGGTTATTCCCTTAGTGGAATATATTGCTAGCAATGTTGCAAAACTCTATAAAAAGTAAAGGAAGATGACAATGGAAGAAAAAAAACAAGTAATGAGTGAAGAAAAAAAGGCTGAGGATGTTATAGATAAGAACCAGCCGCCACCAAAAAAGGAAAGAAGAAATAAGAATAAAGAGATGATCGAAAAATTAAAACAAGAGATAGTAGGGTATCAAGATAAGCATTTAAGAAATATTGCTGAACTAGAAAACTTTAAAAAAAGAATGAATCAAGAAAGAATTAACGACCGCAAATTCGCATCTAAAAATCTAATTACAGATATCTTAAATCCGCTTGAACAGCTAAACAAAGTTGTCCATATGGAAACAGATAATGAAGTTCTAAAAAACTTTCTAATCGGCTTTAAAATGATCAATGATCAATTTTATAAGATTCTAGAAGATGATGGACTTAAAGAATTAGATGCTCTAAACAAAAAATTTGACCCAAAGATTCATCATGCTATCGAAAAGATTAACGATCAAGAGCAAGAAAATGGAATTAATTTAGAGGTTATCCAAAAAGGATATACATATAAAGACCAAATACTAAGACCAGCAATGGTTAAAATTAATGAATGGAGCGAGGAAAATGGCAAAGACAAATAAGATTATAGGAATTGATTTAGGAACGACAAATTCAGTTGTAGCAGTAATGGAAGGTGGAGAAGCAAAAGTTATACCAAACGCTGAAGGCGGTAGAACAACACCATCTGTTGTCTCTTTTAAAGGTGATGAAATAAATGTTGGTGATGTTGCAAAGCGTCAAGTTATCACTAACCCTAATACCGTAAGTTCAATTAAAAGAAAAATGGGAGATAGTAAATACAGAGTTGAGATGCAAGGTAAAAAATACACACCACAAGAAATATCAGCAATGATTTTGCAAAACTTAAAGAAAACAGCAGAAGACTATCTAGGAGCAACAGTAACACAAGCCGTTATCACTGTTCCAGCTTACTTTAATGACGCACAGCGTCAAGCGACTAAAGATGCTGGTAAAATTGCTGGCCTTGAAGTTAAACGTATTATTAATGAGCCGACAGCTGCCGCATTAGCTTATGGGATTGATAAAATGGATAAAGAGCAAACAATACTTGTTTTTGATTTAGGTGGCGGAACATTTGATGTCTCAGTTTTAAGTTTAGCTGATGGTACATTTGAAGTTATCTCAACAGCTGGTAATAATAAACTAGGTGGAGATGATTTTGATGACTTGGTTATTGACTATCTTGTAGTTAATTTCAAAAAGGAAAACAATGTTGATCTATCATTAGATAAAATGGTTGTTCAAAGATTAAAAGATGCTGTTGAAAAAGCAAAAAAAGAGTTAAGTGGTGTTACAACATCAACAATATCACTGCCCTTTATCACAATGGGTGTTGCAGGACCTCTACATCTTGAGCAAACCTTAACACGTGCTAAGTTTAATGAATTAACAGCACAACTTGTTCAAAATTGTGTTGGACCAGTTAGACGTGCCCTATCAGATGCGAAAATGACGCACAATGATATTGATCAAGTTTTACTTGTCGGTGGATCAACAAGAATTCCTGCTGTTCAAGAAATGGTTAAAAGAGAACTTAAAAAAGACCCTAATAAGAGTGTTAACCCAGATGAAGTAGTTGCTATGGGAGCGGCTATTCAAGGTGGAGTTTTATCAGGGGATGTTAAAGATGTATTATTACTAGATGTAACACCTCTATCTTTAGGTATTGAAACTCTTGGTGGCGTATTTACTAAATTAATTGAGCGTAATACAACAATCCCAACTTCTAAATCACAAGTTTTTTCAACTGCTGCTGACAATCAGCCAGCTGTTGACATTCATGTGCTTCAAGGGGAAAGATCAATGAGTACTGATAATAAAACACTTGGTCGTTTCCAATTAGGAGATATCCCAGCTGCACGTCGTGGTGTCCCGCAAATCGAAGTAGCATTTGATATTGATGCTAATGGTATAGTTAGTGTTAAAGCCAAAGATTTAGGCACAAACAAAGAACAAAAAATCACAATTCAAGGCAATAGTTCTTTATCAAAAGAAGAAATTGATCGTATGGTTAAAGAAGCAGAAGAACAAGCAGAATCTGATCAATTAAAACGTGAAGAGGCTGACTTGAAAAACGAATCATCAAATTTGATCTTTCAAACAACTAAGGCAATTGAGGATTTAGGAGAAGAAGTAGACCAAGAGACTAAAACAAAACTCGAAGAACAAATTAAAGAGCTTGAAGAAGCACTTAAAGGAACAGATATTGAGTTAATTAAGCAGAAAAAAGAAGCTTTAGAAAAAGATGCTCAAGAAATAGCTGCCAAAGCATACCAAAAAACGCAAGAACAACAGCCAGGTGCTCAACAAAACGGTCAACCTGCTGATGAAGAGCAACCACAAGAACAAAATGACAGTACTACTGTTGATGCTGAATTTGAAGAAAAATAAAAAAGTAGGACATTTGTCCTACTTTAAACTATGGAGAGATTTTTATGGCAGATAAAAGAGATTTTTACGATGTCCTAGGCATAAAAAAGGGCTCTAGCAACGACGAGATAAAAAAGGCTTATCGCGCGCTAGCTAAAAAATATCATCCTGATGTGTCAAAAGAAAAAAACGCTGAGGCAAAATTCAAAGAAGTTCAATCAGCATATGATACATTAGGCGATCAAAAAAAGAAAGCTACCTATGACCAATATGGACATGCAGGCAGCCAGTTTGGGAATGCAGGCCAAGGGTTTTCCGGTGGTTTCGGTGATTTTGGGGATATATTTAGCCAGTTTTTTGGTGGTGGAAACACAGGACAAAGACAAAGTCACCATGGACCTCAAAGAGGTGAAGACCTAGAAAGAGTAATGACTCTTACCTTTATGGAAGCGGTCTTAGGCATCAAAAAAACAATCAACGTTGAAGTTGAACAAGATTGCCATGTTTGCCATGGCTCTGGAGCTCATTCAGCAAAAGATGTTCAAGTTTGTACTAGATGCCATGGAGATGGTGTCATAAATGTTGAGCAAAGAACAATGTTTGGTGCAATGAGAACACAACAAGTTTGTCCTAAATGTGGTGGTGAAGGCCAAACGATTACTAAGCGTTGTCCTAAGTGTAATGGTAGAAAGAGAGTTATAAAAAACAAAACTGTGGATGTTAAAATCCCCGCTGGCGTTGATAATAACATGTCATTAAAAGTTGCGGGATATGGAAGTGGCGGCAACAAGGGTGGAGCTAAAGGTGACCTATATTTAACCTTTAGAGTTCGAGCTCACAAAGTGTTTAGAAGACAAAATGATGACATCATCTTAGAAGCTCCTATTACAGCAGTGCAAGCAGTCTTAGGCGCAACAATTGAAATTCCTACTATCTATGGTGAAGTCAACCTAAAAATACCAGCAGGAATCGAACATGGAACAACACTGAGAATGAGAGAAAAAGGCATTAAAAATGTTCGAACAAAACGTAAAGGTGATCAACAAGTTATCATCCGTATTAAAACACCAAAAAATATAAGCCAAAAACAAAAGAGCTTATTTGAAGAATTAGCAAAACTTGAGGCTAAAGAACAAAGCTCAAATTGGGCTAAATTCAAAAATTTATTTAAAACTTAAGTTTTTATAACCCTAACTAAAAAGCTGTTGCTTGAAGTTGGGGTTATTATTATTTACATGGTATAATTTAATTATAGTTTAGATAAATTGATATTTTCTACTTTCAAAGGAGTGATTACTAAAGATGATTCTCATAAGACATAAAAACGAAGGTCAACTTAAGCCGTTCTTCTACTTTGCCCTAGAAGAATATGTTTTGCAAAATTTATTAAAAGGAGATGATACTTATTTTTTCACTTGGGAAATAAAAGGAGTTGTCGTTGGAAAAAATCAAGTTTTAGAAAACGAAGTAAATATTGAGTATCTCAACGCTAACAAGATAGCTATTTACCGCAGGCCAACAGGTGGGGGATGCGTTTATGCTGATCATAGAAACACGATGTTTTCAATTGTTACTAAAAAAGCGAACAAAGAATTTAGTTTTAAAGACTATTTAAAAAAAATTATTGATTCAATGAAACTGTTGAAAATAGATCTGGAATTTAGTGGTCGAAATGATCTTTTATTTAAAGGTAGGAAAATCTCAGGCAATGCCTTTTTGCAAAACAAGTACGGAATGCTAATGCACGGCACATTTCTCTATGATTGTGATCTTGAAACAATGGTTAGAGCAATCTCTCCTAGCAATGAAAAGCTTGTTTCAAAAGGTATTGCTAGTGTTAGATCGAGAGTGACTAATTTAAAGCCACATCTTGGTGACATGACACAAGCTCAGCTGATTAAGCATTTTGAAAACACTTTAACAAATAAAACCTATTATTTAAGTGAAAATGAAGTGGTTTTAATTAAAGAAATGGCCAAAAAATATGAATCGAAAGATTGGATTTACAAAAAACAGCCTCGATTTACAAAGGTTTTAAGAAAAAGAATTTCTGGAGGATTAATTGAAATTAGACTAGAACTTGATAAAGGTGTTATTAAAAACCTCAAGATCCAAGGTGATTTTTTCGATCAAAAACCGCTTAAAAATTTTGAAAATGCTTTTACTGGGCTATTATACACCAAAAATAATATTGACGATATTTTAAAAAACAATGCTATAGAAACATATATTCTAGATGCAGACACAAAAAGTTTCGCGCATCTTTTATATGAAGGTATCTTAGAATAACCAATATTTTTAGAAAAACAGAAAAAAGTTGACTACTTCTTCAGTTATTTGGTAAAATGGAGGGAGAAGTGAGAGGTGGAAAAGTTATGAAGGAAGAAAAAAAAGAAAAAAAGACAGTAGCAAAAGAACCTAAAAGAAAAAAACAGTTGACTCTCAAAAAAGAGTTGAAAAACCGTGATCGTTGGGTTACGAAATATTTTAAAAAATCATTAGGTCAGTCAGATGAAAAATATGAGGGGTTTGTTGATGGTGATTATGAAAAAGCTATTAGCCGTTCACTTCAACTTTCTAGTCTTGAAAAAAAAGACTATAGGTCATCAGTTTTAATTGCAATTCCAGCGCCTTTCAAAGAAAATGGAGACGTTAAATTCCGTTTTGATCATAAATATGATGGAACCTTTACCCTTAACTATAACCAAGCATTGATTACGATTCTCTTTTTTGGTGCTAAGTCATTGTTTTACTACAAAGTCAAGATGGATCACCATACTGGGAATGTGAAAGATGATCTTACAGGAGAATTTAACTTTGCTGATGTTGTTCATCTTAAAACAGAGTTAAGACATGAAAATATTAATCGGCATCAACACTTGGTACTAGACATTATAATTAGCTTGTCAAACGGTGAAAACATTTCAGTTAACTTAAGAAATCACCGTATTCACGCAAATTACAACTTAACTACGTTACTAACAGAAACAGAGACAAAAACACTTGATTTGATCAAGAAAAAGGTGAGGGACGCTAAATTGCCTTGCAAATTAGCTGAAACTAAAAAATGATTGACTTTTAACATCTTTTTATGTATAATAATTTCGTTGAGGTGATATATTATGAAATTTTATTTAAGCGAATTGAAGAATAAACCCTCAATTGAATTCACCTATGATTATACAACCGAAATTAAAGAACATCAAGATATATTAGCAATTGAACTTACGCATATTAAAATTGATATTGCGCCAACCGAAGATAAGTTGACTCTAACAGTCTTTGTTGATGTCATACTAGACTTGGCTTGTGCAAAAACACTTAAGCCTGTAACTTATCACTTAAAATTTGATGATGAAATCATTTTTTCAAATGATAATGATGGTGATTATTTATTAGAGACACAACTAGATTTAACAGATATTATCTTTGGGTATATTATATCCGAAAAACCTTATATCGTCTATCATCCAGATGCTGAGGATTTGCTTTTTGAAACGAAAAAGACACCGCATCCTGCGTTTGCTGATTTAGATAAAATTATAAAAAAATAGGAGGTGAATAGATGGCTGTTCCATTTCGTAGAACCGGTAAAACTGCTAAGAGAAAACGTCGTACGCATTTTAAATTAAAAGCTCCTGCGTTAATTGTTTGTCCGCAAACTGGTGAGTTTACATTGCCGCACCGTGTGACACCAAACAGTGGTTATTACAAAGGTCAACAAGTGTTAACTAAAAAAGAATCCAAAGAGGATTAAGAAAAAGGTGCCAAAGGGTACCTTTTTTCTTAATCAATTTGACAAAAAAAAGCATCTAGGCTATAGTAATAAATAAAGGGAGTATAATATGATGAAACATGAATCAGTCTTATTGCATGAGGCTATAAAGTATCTAGATATTAAACCAAATGGAATATATGTTGATGCAACCCTAGGTGGAGCAGGTCATTCAAAGCTAATATTAGAAAATCTCAAACAAGGTTTTCTCTTTGGTTTTGATCAAGATCAGTTTGCTATTGACTATGCGACTAAAGTTCTTAACAAGTTTACTAATTTCAAACTTATTAAGAGTAACTTTGCCTTTTTGCAACAGAAACTAAAGGAAAACAAAGTTGAAAAAATTGATGGTCTTTTACTAGACCTTGGTCTTTCCTCCTTTCAAATCGATGATAGCAAAAGAGGATTTACCTATTTAAAAGATACATCTCTAGATATGCGCATGGACCAAAGCCAAATTCTAACAGCTCAAGATATCTTGAATAACTATAGTGAAGCAGAACTTGCCCGCATTTTCTTTGTTTATGGCGAGGAGCGCAACAGTTTTAAAATAGCACGAAGAATCATTACTAACAGACCTTTGCAAACAACAATGGATTTAGTTAAAATAACTGATGCCGTTAACTATAAGGTTAAAGGGCATAGCGCAAAAAGAGTTTTTCAAGCCTTAAGGATTGCTGTTAACGATGAACTTGCTGTTTTAGAAAATGTTTTGAAGGATGCTGTGAAATTACTTAATCCGGGTGGTCGTTTAGTAGTTATTACCTTTCACTCGCTTGAAGATAGAATTGTCAAACATTTTTTTAAAGGTTTAAGTAGTGTGCACATACCAAAAAATCTCCCTATTGTTAGTAAACAAGAGGCAGAAATGGAACTAATTACGAGAAAACCTATCTATCCCACAGACTTAGAGTATCAAAATAATAAAAGAAGTAAATCAGCTAAATTAAGGGTTATAAGAAAAAGGTAGAAATCAAACACTCAGTTTGTAATTGGGTGTTTTTCATTTTTACGCTAATAAAATAAAAAAAGGCTTGACACAACACCTTTAAAAGGTTATACTTAAAATAAAGTTAAGGTATGCATTATAAAAAGGAGGAAGAAAATGAAAAAAGGCTTTATTTTCATTATTTTAGGTTTTACCCTAGTATTGACGGGGTGTAATAGAACTGGATTTGAATATGTTGAAGGTAGGATCAATGTTGTTGCT
>CAZDCS010000048.1:0-5039 GCA_964504015.1 uncultured Mariniplasma sp.
GCGTTTTTTAGCTATTTTAGAGCCGCGTTTTATTTTGTCACTTATTTCTTTTGGCCACAATAGTTTCTTTTCAGTCCAATCAACATCTTTAATAAAACCTAGTTTTTCAAGATGCTCATGGTAATACTTATGGTTATAAATAGTAATAAACATATTAAGGTGCTCAAAACCATCAACAAGCATGCCCTGACGATCAAAATCGGTAAAACCGATAGGTCCAATTATCGTATCCAGACCACGACTTTTAGCCCAGTCGCTCACTTTGTTAATCAGAGCTTTAGTTACTTCAATATCATCGATCATGTCGATTCTTGAAAAGCGAACCGTTTTAATCTTTCGTGCCTTGTTCCAATCGTGGTTGATAATGCCAGCGATTCTTCCAACTATCTTTTTACCATCAAATGCTAAAAAGCGAATTGCATCACAGTATTCAAACATGGGGTTTGTTTTTGTGTTAAACACATTACGTTCATCTGCTGATAGTGCCGGAACGTAAGGAGTGACCTTCTTGTAGAGTTTGTTAGGGAATTCGGTAAAGCGCCAGCCATCTAATTTTGTTTTGACTTCTTTTATGATTATCATATCTTACCTCATTTCAATAATATCATTTTAACTTAATTATGTTAAAAATTCAATGTTTTGCTAAAACTCTTTGTCTATTTTGTTTTTGTGTTATAATAAAAAAGGTCTATTGAGAATAATATTACTAAATAATAAGGAGAATTATTGAATGAATGTTAAAAAAATAACGAACAATCAAGTTCGCTTTACCTTTGAGGTTAGCGTTGAAGAGTTTGAACACGGATTGACTTATGCTTTTGATAGCGTAAAAAAAGATGTTGAATTAAAAGGATTTAGAAAAGGTCATGTCCCTAGAAATGTTTATGAAACAAAATTTGGAGTAGAGTCATTGTATGAAGACGCTATTAACCATGTTTTGCACCACAAATATGCTGAAGCAAGAAACAATGCAGAATATGAAATAGTTGGCCAACCAAATGTTGATGTTGATTTTGCTAAAATCAAAAGGGGAGAAGTTTTCGAAATTTCATTTACTACTTCAATTAAACCAGAAGTTACTTTAGGAGAGTACAAAGGCATTGAAGTTAAAAAGATTGATATTAAAGTATCTGATGCTGAAGTTGATTCTGATATTGAAAGGTTGCTAGCGCAAAACAGTTCATTAGAACTTAAAGAAGGCAAAGCAGCTAAAGGAGATACAGCAATTTTTGACTTTGAAGGTTTTCGTGAAGGAGTACCTTTTGAAGGTGGTAAAGCTGAAAACCATCAGTTAGAAATCGGGTCTAACCAGTTTATCCCTGGATTTGAAGATCAAATGATAGGAATGCAAGCAAAAGAAGAAAAAGAAATAAACGTGACTTTTCCAAAAGAGTATCAAGAAAAAACACTAGCTGGAAAAGAAGTTGTTTTTAAGATTGTTCTTCATGAAATCAAAACTAAAGTAACAAGTCAATTAAATGACGAATGGGTTAAATCATTAGCTAAGGAAAATATTGAGACTGTAGAAGCTTTAAAAGTTGAGACTAAAACAGCACTTGAAACTAAAAAGAAACAAGAGGCTGAAAACAAAGTAGCTGATGAAGTAATTGATAAAGTTGTTACTGCTGCTAAGGTTGAAATTCCACAAGTTATGATTGATGATGAAGTCAACCAATACAAAGAAAATGTTAAACAACAAGCTAAACAGTATAACATTGAATTCGAGATGTTTTTGTCAATGTCAGGTGTGACACCTGAAAAGTTCGAAGAACAAGCATTAGAGCATTCAATTAAACGCGTTAAAACATCATTGGTTCTTGAGGCTATTGCTAAAAGTGAAGGTATTACCGCAACTAAAGAAGAGTTAACAGCTAAATACGAAGAATTAGCATTGCACTATAAGATGCCTGTAGATGAAATAAAGAAACATCTTGGCGAAAAATTATTAACAACTGATATAAAAATCAATAAAGGCTACAAATTCTTAATTGATTCTTCAGTTAAAGTTTAAAGGAAAGGGACTGCGGTCCCTTCTTGTTATCTCTGGAATTGGCACTCAAGTGTATTGATTGCAAATAAGTGGATTTATGCTATAATAGTAGTGAAGAAAAAAAGGATGTGAAAAGATGGAACTACAGAAGAATTTACCGGCAATAATTGTTCGCGGAACAACGCCGATCCCTAATAATGATTTTAGAATTGAAGTCGGAAGAAAGATTTCCCTCAAGGCAGTTGAGTCTGCGGAAAAGGAATTTGGTGGTTATGCGATTGTTCTTATTCAGAAAAATCCCATGATTGAAGAGCCGACTGTTGAAGACTTAGAAAAATATGGTGCTTTAGTCAAAGTGCAAATGAAAATAAAGTTACCTAATGGAGCATATAAAGTTAAATTTAATGTCGTTTCACGTATTAAGGTTAAAGATTATTTTACGACAAGCCCTTATTTTATTGTGGAGTATGAGGAACAAGAGACCATCTTAAGTAATGTTGATGAAGAATTGACATTGGTTAAAATGATTGTTACTGAGGTTATTGACCATAACCATACAATTTTACAACCTAACAGTCAAGTTTTAGTGAAAGTACAAAAAGGATTGACAAGCGAGAAAGTTTGTGACCTTGTTTCCTATAATTTAAAGATAAATGAACAAGAAAAATATCGTTATCTAGAAGAAAACGACTTAAATAAGCGTCTAAGATTTCTCTTAGAAGACATTAATAAGCAAAAAATGATTTTCGAACTTGAGAAAAAGATTAATAATGAAGTCAAAAAGTCTATTGATGAGAATCAAAAAGAGTATTACCTTCGGGAAAAAATGAGAGCCATTCAAAATGAACTTGGCGATAAAGCTAAAAAAGAAGAAGAGATTGATGCTCTACGCACGAAAATATTGAAAGTTAAAATGCCGAAAGCAATTGAGAAAAAAGCCTTGGCAGAACTCAACCGATTTCAATCGACACCTTCTGCGATGGCAGAGTCATCAATTATTAAAACTTACCTTGATCTTTTAGTAGATTTGCCGTGGAGAAAAGCGTCAAAAGATAATTATGATTTAAAGATTGTTAAACAAAAACTAGATGAACACCACTATGCTTTAGAAAAGGTTAAAGAAAGAATTATTGAATATCTTTCTGTTAAAATAATGACTAAACGCAACCCGCAAACCATTTTATGTTTTTCTGGTCCCCCTGGTGTCGGCAAGACATCGCTTGCAATTTCCATTGCTGATGCTTTAAACCGTAAATTTGTTAAACAATCACTTGGTGGAGTCAGAGATGAATCAGAGATTAGAGGGCACAGGAGAACTTATATTGGTGCTATGCCTGGCCGAATTATCAAAGGAATGAAAGATGCTAAAACGGTTAACCCTGTTTTCTTGCTTGATGAGATTGATAAAATGGCTTCAGACTATAAAGGGGATCCAGCATCAGCGATGCTCGAAGTACTCGACCCTGAACAAAATGCTAAGTTTAGCGATCATTACTTAGAAGAACCCTATGATTTATCGCAAGTTTTATTTATTACGACTGCAAACTTTTTAGAAAATGTCCCAGCACCCTTAAGAGACCGTATGGAAATAGTGGAGTTGAGTTCATATACTGAGCAAGAAAAATTCCAAATTGCCAAGCGGCATTTGATTAAAAAGCAGTTAAAAAACCATGGAATTGATAATAAGCAATTTAAGATTGCTGAACAAGCAATCTACTATATTATTAGGCATTATACTAGAGAAGCCGGTGTTCGAGAATTAAACCGTTATATTGGTGCATTAATTAGAAAGAGCATTAAAGAGATATTGATGAGTAAAGTATCTATGGTTGCTATTACAGTCGAAAACATCGAAAAATATATTGGTAAACCAAAGTTTGTTCATAATATCGCCGATAAAAAAGAACAAATTGGCGTTGCGACTGGTTTAGCTTATACAACTTTTGGTGGCGATACTTTGATTGTGGAAGTGACTTATTATAAAGGTGATGGTAAACTTGTTTTAACTGGAAAACTAGGTGATGTAATGAAGGAAAGCGCGATGACTGCGTTATCATTTGTTAAATCTAGAGCAGAGTCGCTCAACTTAGATCCAGACATTTTCAGAGAAAACGATTTCCATGTTCATGTTCCAGAAGGAGCAGTTCCCAAAGATGGACCATCAGCTGGAATAACAATTGCGACAGCTATTGTTTCAGCAGCAGCTCAAAAATACGTCAAAAAAGGCGTTGGTATGACTGGTGAAATAACGCTTAGAGGAAATGTTCTGCCGATTGGCGGATTAAAGGAAAAAGCGATTGCTGCACATCGTAGCGGCTTAAAAGTGATTCTAATACCAAAAGAAAACCAAAAGGATGTTGATGACATTCCTAAAGAAGTTCAAGAAGCATTAGAAATTGTTACCGTTGAAAACGTAATGGATGTTTTTCAATATGTTTTAAAATAGACAAGCAAAGGTAGTCAAATGACTACCTTTAGTTTAAAAAAGGGGTGAAAATGTGATTAAATCTGCCGAATATATTAAAGGGTTAGTTGATCTAAAAGATGAACCTGAGGCGTTTCCTCAAATTCTTTTGATGGGGCGTTCTAATGTCGGAAAAAGTTCATTTATCAATAACTTAACTAGCAGAAAAAATTTAGCAAGAACCTCGAATACACCAGGAAAAACAATGACGCTAAACTTTTATTTAGTTAACAATAATTTTTATGTGGTTGATGCCCCAGGTTATGGTTATGCTAGACGTTCGAAAAAAATGCAAGATGAATTTATTGTGATGTTAGAAAAATACTTGTTAGAGTCGCAAAATTTGAAATTAGTCTGTCTGCTAATTGATTTTAAAATTGGACCGACAAAAGATGACCTATCTACTTATGATTTTCTCAAAGAACTCGATAAAGATATTGTTATTATTGCTACTAAAAAAGATAAAATCAATAAAACAAAACGTCAGAGGCACGAAGAAAAAATTAAAGGATTAATGGGTTATCCTAAAGCATTTTATGCTGTATCAAGTACAACAAAGGAGAACATAAAGACCCTAGAAAGTAT
>CAZDCS010000048.1:5139-8701 GCA_964504015.1 uncultured Mariniplasma sp.
AAAGAGGTTTTTAGAACTGTTTTTTGGATGAAGCCTGTTCTAGTTGTTAATAATGGAGAGCTTTTAGTTCAAAAAAAAGTTATTGGATCGATGTATCGGGCAATTGATTATATGGCTAAACAATTAGTTGAACAAGAAGCTAGAGTTGATCTAGACTACATAATTATTATGCAAAGTCTAGCCAATAATCAAGC
This sequence comes from uncultured Mariniplasma sp., assembly GCA_964504015.1. Classification (GTDB taxonomy): domain Bacteria; phylum Bacillota_I; class Bacilli_A; order Acholeplasmatales; family Acholeplasmataceae; genus Peloplasma. The sequence continues at coordinate 5,334 of CAZDCS010000048.1, forward strand.
GATTTATCTTAAAAACTTGATTAAGAATAAGTTTGGATCCAAAGTGAATATTGTGAATATTAGAGCTGGTTGTGTAATATCAAAGCATTGCGGACCAGGCACGATTGGAATTCACTACATTATAAAGGGGAAAAGATGAGAAGAACACTAACATTTAGTTTGTTAATTATGTTTATAGTATTTTTAGTAGGATGTAAGGTTGAAAAACAGTTTCATTTGATTGATTTTGATAGTCAAGGTGGTAGTGTTATTGAGTCAATAACAGTTGAGCACGAAACGAGTTTCACACCATCAGAATTACCATCTCGTGAGGGGTATATTTTTTCTGGTTGGTACTTAGACCCGAATTATCATTTTTTAATGGCATTTAATGCAGGAGTTACTAAAAATTTAACACTCTACGCAAAATGGATTGCTGAAGATATGGTTTTAGATGAGAATCGACTAGATGAAATAATTTCATCATTTATTAGTCGTCATGAGTCACTTATAACTAGCGAACAAGAGTTTATTGAGGCGTTTTTCAATAGCATTAATGTATTAGAAGTTGCCCAACAACAGATTACTTCAATGCTAGCTGATGTGTCTAGATCTGTTGTCATGGTTGATTGTTATGATAGTGAAGGGAACCTTAGTTCTGGTGGGTCAGGTGTTATTTATAAAAAAGATGGAAATAATTTCTATGTTTTAACTAATGAACATGTGATTTCCGGATATGCAACTGGCGATATAACAGTTACTATTTTTTCTAGTTTTGGCAATCAAACTATCCCTACTAGTAGAGTTACATTGCTTGGCAGTAGTGTTTTGCATGATTTAGCTATTCTTAGGTTTGAATCAATGTTAGACTTTAGAGTTATTGAGATGGGTAGCGAATCAAGTTTAAAATCTGGACAGATCGTCTTTGCGATTGGCAGTCCACTAGATTTACCAAACACCGTTTCAATGGGAGTTATTAGTTATTTTAATCGGTCTATGAAAGATTCTTACGGGATGGATACACTAACAATCCAGCATACAGCATCCATTAATCCTGGAAACAGCGGTGGAGCTTTGGTTAATATTCACGGACAGTTAATTGGAATAAATACAATGTCTTATGTTAATCGAGAAATCGGAGAAGGAATAAACAGTCTTCACTTTGCCGTGCAAGTTGATATCTTAACCCAAATGATTTTAGAACTTGAATAAAAGATTATTTCATCTTTACATTTAGTTTTTACTATGCTAAAATACAATTAACAACAAAGAAAAGGAATAGTAATAATTTACTTAGAAATAGAGACAGGTTGATTGGTGGAAAATCTGCTAAGTAATTATGAATGTCGCCTTGGAGTTGATAAAATGAAAACGAGTAGTTTTATCCGTAGATCTGCGTTAAAGATAATGAGTGCTAGGCAGTGCCTAGAACTAAGGTGGTACCGCGATTATTCGTCCTTAGATATTATATCTAGGGGCTTTTTTAATTGATATTGGAGGGTTTATGAAAAAACTAGAAACTAAAAGACTGTGTCTAAGGGGACTAAGATCAACTGATCTCAAAGCTTTTTATGCATATGCCAAAAAACTAAATATTGGACCTAGTGCCGGGTGGATGCCGCATCCTAATTTAATTCATTCTAAAAAAATATTGGCAATGATGATGGAAAAACAGGAGACTTGGGGTATTGCAATAAGACAAAATGATTCGATTAGTGGAACGATTAGTTTATCGCTTAAAAAAAATGGACTAGAACAAGGGGAAATAGGTTATGTTTTAGATGATATTTATTGGGGGCAAGGATTAATTGCTGAGGCAGTAGAAAGAGTTATTGACTACGGATTTTCTGATCTAAAATTGAAAACAATACTTTGCAAACATGAAATAGGTAATAATCAATCAAAAAGAGTAATCGAAAAAGTCGGATTCAAATATATCGCTCAAGAACAAAAAGAACGCTACGATAAAAAAACAATTACACTTTTAATATATCGAATGACTAAAGACAACTATTTGAAAGGAAACAAAAATGACAAATCTAAAAACTAAGTATGATTTTAAAGAAGTAGAACAAGGGCGCTATCAAACATGGGTTGATAACAATTACTTTAAGTCAGGAGATAAAACAAAAAAACCATTTTCGATTGTGATTCCACCGCCTAATATTACTGGAAAACTACACCTAGGGCATGCATGGGATAATACACTCCAAGACATAATAATTAGAAGAAAAAGAATGCAAGGCTATGATGCTCTATTTTTACCTGGGATGGATCATGCGGGAATCGCAACACAATCAAAAGTATGTTCAAAATTAAAAGAAGAAGGAATTTCTCATTTTGAAATAGGAAGAGAAGCTTTTTTAAAGCATGCCTGGGACTGGAAAAGTAAACATACAGATCACATTAGAAAGCAGTGGGAAGCGCTAGGTAACTCTGTTGATTATACAAAAGAAAAATTCACTCTAGATAAAGATCTAAGCGAAGCAGTAACTAAAGTTTTTATTGCTCTTTTTGAAAAAGGATATATTTACCGGGGGAACCGAATTATCAACTGGGATGTTGAAGCAAAAACAGCGCTATCAAATATTGAAGTAGACCATAGGGAAACACAAGGAAAGCTCTACTATTTTAAATATATGTATGAAGATGGATCAAATTATTTAGTTATCGCAACAACAAGACCAGAAACAATGTTTGCTGATCAAGCATTAATGGTTCACCCAGATGATAAAAGATACCTTAATACCAAAGACATTAAGGTCTATATCCCAGGAACAAAGGTTTTAATCCCTATTATTATTGATGATTATGTTGATATGGAATTTGGCAGCGGTGTTGTAAAAGTTACTCCAGCACATGATGCAAACGACTTTGAAGTCGGGAAAAGACATAATCTCAAAATGCCTTTATGTATGAACCAAGATGGGTTAATGAACCACATGGCTTTTCAATATAAAAATATGGAAAGATTTAGCTGCAGAGAAGCGCTAGTTAAAGATTTAAGCAAACTGGGCTTAGTCGAAAAAATCGAAGATTATACTAACAATCTGGGGTTTAGCGAAAGAACTGGTGTTGTTATTGAACCAAGACTATCACTTCAATGGTTTGTCAAAATGGACGATCTAGCAGCTAAAGCTTTAAAGACTAAAGTTGAATTTGTTCCCAAGCGTTTCAAAAAAACTTTTTCTAACTGGATGAATAACATTCAAGATTGGTGTATTAGTCGCCAATTATGGTGGGGGCATGAAATACCTGCCTGGTATAAAGGGGATGAAGTTAAAGTTCAAAAAGATTCACCGGGAACTGGTTGGAAACAAGATGAAGATGTGCTAGACACATGGTTTTCATCTGCCCTATGGCCTTTTACGACATTAGGGTGGCCAAAT
>CAZDCS010000049.1:0-8592 GCA_964504015.1 uncultured Mariniplasma sp.
CCATTTTTTGAGCAATTTCATCAAGTGACGGTTCTCTTCCTAAATCTTGAATTAATTGTCTTTGAATTCTAATCATTTTATTGATTGTTTCAACCATATGAACTGGTATTCTAATTGTTCTAGCTTGATCAGCTACTGCTCTAGTAATAGCTTGACGAATCCACCAAGTAGCATAAGTTGAAAACTTAAACCCTTTTTCGTGATCAAACTTATCAACAGCTCTCATCAATCCCATATTGCCTTCTTGAATAAGATCAAGAAAGAGCAAGCCACGACCGACATAGCGTTTAGCAATTGATACTACTAGGCGGTAATTTGCTTCAACCAACCTATGTTTAGCATCCATTGCTATTTCAACAATCTCATTAAGCTCAGCGACTTGTGCAATATCAAGTTCTAGTATGCCGTTTTTAACTTCTTCTAATTGTTCTCTTGCATATCTCCCGTTTGTGACTAAAACGGCATATTTTTTCTCGTTTTCATATTTTAGTAACGGAATTTGACCGATTTCTTTTAAATACATACGGACAGGGTCATCAATTTTAACTGTAGTTGTTATTGTTTCAATGTTAGCAAGCTCTTCTTCTTCAACTTCAAGGCCACTTAAGGAAAGATCATCTGGTTCTTCTTCGATATCAAAATCAGAGTCATCGTCTTTCTCAACTTCTAAAGCACTTCCGCTGTTCTCAGTTTCGTCTTTATTTTCGTCAACCAAATCTTGAGGTGTGATAATATCAATATCTCTGTTTAATAAGTTTCTTTCAATCTCAAAATACTTATCGCTACTGGGTTTAGCAAAAGGTAGAACATCATCTTGCTGAACTATTTTTTTTGTTCCTGCTTTAGTCGTTAAATAATCAATTATTTTTTCTATATCCATAATAATCCTCCTAGTTATTCATCAATTGAATAATAATTGAGTCACGTTCTGCAACTATTTTATTATTCACATTTTCATTATCTTTAATTTTATCTTTTAAATGTTTTAATCGTCTTTTCAAATTAGCCTCTTTGATTAATTGAATATAAGGAACAATATCCTCTTTCGTGATGTTCATTTCTTCATTCCAAAACATATCTTGAAATAAGACATTTTCCAGATAAGCACAAAGATCACTTGGCAATTCACTTGATAAGCCGGTTATGCTTATTTTTCCGTGTTCTTCATAATAGTTTTCAATTTTTAATCTAATTATTGCTGTCTGTGAGTGGGCAAAATCAGTTTGTTTTAGTTTTTGTTTGACCACTTCGATTATCTCATTATCTCTTAGCATTGAAAATACGACATAGCGTTCTGCTTTTTCATACCGGTTTATCATCTTTGTTGCTGTTTTTTGGATAGCAACCGGTTTTCTTTGGCGCGATTGAACAGCTAAAGATGTGAGTGGGATGTTTAGATCTTGTGCAAGTTTATTATGATAAAACGCTTTAATAGCATTATCAGAGAACTTTAACATCGTTAAAACTTGAACTTTAAAGGCCTTAATATCATTAGCATCATTTAAGTTTTTATTGCTCTTATAATAATCATAACGAAATGCATATGCATCTTTTGTATACTCACCAAATAATGTTTCAAACTTTTCGGGGCCATATTGAATAATAAAGTCATCAGGGTCTAACCGGTCAGGAATCGCTAAAACTTCAACCCTTAAGTTCTGTTTTTGCAAAACAGGAACTGTTTTATCAGTTGCGCTAAGCCCAGCTGCATCACCATCATAAGCGATTAGAACTGCTGTTGAGACGCTTTTAATCAATTTAGCCTGATTTATCGTTAGTGCCGTCCCCATAGTGGCAACACCATGTTTTATGCCTGCTCCATAAGAACTTATAACATCAAAGAATCCTTCATAGACAACTACTTGTTTATTAAGTCTTATATCATTAAGTGCTTCATGAAAATGATATAATAATAACCCTTTTTTAAAGATTATGGTTTGCGGACTATTAATGTATTTAACCTTCTCATTTTTATTTAGTGTTCTTCCGCTTAAACCTACCATATCACCCTTATGGTTTGTTATCGGAAAAATCAATCGCTCACTAAACAGATCATAATATGTCCCGTCTTCTTTTTGTTTGACAACACCTAATAAAATCATGTCACTCACTGAATACTTTTTATCCTTTAAAAACCGGTAAAGCACATTCCCGTGAGACGGGGCGTACCCTAATCTAAAGTGTGTGATTAATTCATCACTAATTTGGCGTTTAGCTAAATAAGATAATGCTTGATGTCCTTTTTCACTATTTTTTAAATTATATTCATAAAATAGGGCGACATCATTCATTAGTTGATAATAGTGTTGATTTGGATCTTTTCTCACTTTTGCAATATTAGTAGTAATACCTGCTCTTTGAGCAAGTTCTGCAGCTGCTTGGCTAAATGAAATATTTTTTATTTGTTTATAAAAAGTAATTGGTCTTCCTCCAGCACCACAAGACATACACTTAGCAATGTTTTTTTCAGGAGAAACCGAAAAACTTCCCGTTTTCTCTTGATGGAAAGGACATAGACCCATGAAATTCTTGCCTTTTTTAGTTAGCTTGACATACTCAGAAACTAAATTGACAATATCGGTTTTTTCATTAATTTGCCATATTAGCTTGTCATCCATGCGTCTCTCCTTTAAAGTTTTTGACTAGTATTTAATCTCTTTTTCGATATATGCTTTTAAATCCGTAATTTTTATTCTAACTTGCTTCATTGTATCTCTATTTCTAACGGTCACGGCATTATCTGTTTCAGTTTCATGATCTATGGTTAAACAAAGATAGGTTCCAATTGCATCTTGTCTCCGGTATCTTTTACCAATGTTTTGTGTTTCATCATAGACAACATCAAAATCAGCGCTTAACTGTTTATATATTTCAAGGGCTTTTTCGCTATGCTGTTTCTTGATCAAAGGTAGTACAGCTGCCTTATAGGGCGCTAATGCTGGGTGAATATGCAACACTTGGCGCATATCTCCACTTTCTAGTATTTCTTCATCATAGCCTTGTAATAAAAATGCTAGAATTAAACGCTCAACACTAACTGAGGGCTCAATAACATAGGGAAGATATCGTTTGTTTGTTTCGGGGTCAAGATAAGTTAGATTTTCACCTGAGTGCGTTTGGTGTGCGTTTAGGTCAAAATCCGTTCGAGAAGCTATCCCCCAAAGTTCATCATATCCCCAAGGGAATTTATATCTAATATCAGTTGTAGCATTAGAGTAATGGCTAAGAGCATCTTGGCTATGATCATCAAATTCAAGAAATTCTTTTTTTAGTCCCAAATCTAATAACCACTTCATTGAGAACTCTTTCCAGTAATTAAACCACTTTATTTCAGTTCCAGGTTTAACAAAAAACTCTAATTCCATTTGCTCAAACTCTCTTGTTCTAAAGGTGAAATTACCTGGCGTTATTTCATTTCTAAACGCTTTACCTACTTGGCAAACACCAAAAGGTAGCTTTTTTCTTGTCGTTCTTTGAATGTTCTTAAAATTAATAAAAATGCCTTGGGCAGTCTCAGGACGCAAATAAATTTTATTAGCTTTTTCTAAAATAACACCTTGGTGTGTTTGAAACATCATATTAAATGCTCTAATTGGTGAAAAATCTATCTTTTTACAACTTGGACAAACAACTTTGTGTTCCCCTAAGTAGTTATACATTTTATCTGTATCCCACCCATCAACATTAATTGCTGAATCGTGGTCTTCAATCAGTTTATCAGCTCTAAAACGCTGATTACAGCTTCTACATTCTGTCAATGGGTCACTAAACCCTCCAACATGACCACTAGCAATCCAAACTTCGCTATTCATTAAAATGGAACTGTCTAGTAAAACATTATACGGTGTTTCACGTTGAAACTTCTTGATCCATGCATCTTTAATGTTCTTTTTTAAAAGTGATCCTAAAGGACCATAATCCCAAGTATTAGCAAGGCCTCCATATAGTTCACTTCCTTGATAAATGAAACCAGTTGATTTAGCATATTGAACAATTTTTTCTAATGTTGTCATTTAAACACATCCTTTAATATTAATTATAAATTTTTAATTGTTGTCTGTAAATGGAACTGGTAAAACTTTTGAATAAACGCCTCTATCCGGCTAATCTCCTTAGATCCAATAATTTCTAGATCGTCGTAGGGAACAAAATTTAGCTTTAATAAAATAATGGCCTCTTTTACATCTAGATCAACTATCACTTCTTCGCCTTGATAGATTAGTCCGCCCTTTTCAACATTAACACCTATAACCGTTCTACCATCAGCGTTTAAGTTAAGTGGATAACCCAAAGGTTTTAGTACTTTAATAGCGAAGCTCAATGAGGCTTCTTTTAAGTTCTTAGTTTTAAGTGCTTGGTCTACTTGATTATAGATTTGTTTATGATAATAATTATCAACAACAAATTTATCAATTATCTCTAAAACTAGAGCAGCGTTTTTAGTTTGCGAAAAACTTTCTTTAATTGCTGAATAATCATCAATTATTTTCGCTTGTGCAAGTGTTACAAATGATCTATCTTTATCTCTAAATTCAATTTTTGTTAAATATTGCGCTAAAATACGATTGGGATGATTGATTTTTTGCACGCCTTGAGCGAGCAATGTTTTTTTCCCATTAGGCGTATAGACAAATAACAAGCGTGCACTTTCTTTATATGATTGAACCTTGTAGATCAAAGCCTCCATTAGAGTTCAATCCCATACCCTAGTGCCTTTAAGTCATTTGGGCGATTTCGCCAATTTTTCTTAATCTTAACCCAAATAGTTAGATGAATTTTTGTTTTTAATAAAACATTGATTTCTTTTCTAGCTTCAGTGCCAATTCTTTTAATCTTATCCCCACTTTTGCCGATTAATATTTGTTTTTGTGTTGCTCTTTCAACTATTATTAAGGCTGAAACATCAAGTGTTTTTAGCTTTTTATTTTCTTCAAGTGATTCAATAATCACCGCTACAGCATGAGGGACTTCTTGTTCAGTGTGATAAAGAATTTTTTCTCTAATCAATTCGGCCATTAACTTGTTTTCACTTTGATCACTTTTCATTTCCTTAGGATAAAAGACTGGACCTAGAGGTAGGTAGGGAACTAGTGTTTCAATTAATTTATCAAGATGTGTTTTCACTTTTGCCGAAATCGGCAAAACACCTTCAAAATTAAAAGCACTTAAGTAGGTGAAAATAACTTCATCAATTGCTGACCTGTTTTGCAGCTTATCAATTTTATTAATCACTAGAAAAACCGGAACCTTAAGTCCTTCAAAATAACGAATGATACGTTGTTCTGCTATGCCTTTTTTGCTGTCAACGACAAACAAAACCAGGTCAACATCTCTTAAACTCGAAACAGCTACTTTATCAATTGTTTTGTTTAACAAGTCTCTTCCTTTATGCATACCAGGTGTATCAACAAAAATAATTTGATGATCCTCTTTAGTATAAATACCTAATATTTTATTTCTTGTTGTTTGTGGCTTGGGGCTCATTATTGCGATTTTTTCGCCAATTAGGGCATTTATCAATGTTGATTTCCCCACATTTGGACGCCCAACAATCGCAACAAACCCTGACTTATGACTCATCTTGCGGTTTTTCGTCTAAAACAAAAGCATAGGGTAACAACTCATCTGTTGTTACTTCTTTTGTTTGACCTTTTGTATTAGCTAAAGTTATTTTCGCGCCTTTTGGCAACAATTCATGCATAACTTGTCTGCAAGCTCCACAAGGAGATACCGGACCATGATCATTAGCAACAATTGTCATTGAAACAATATCTTGTTTCTTATACCCTTGACTATAAAGTGAAAATAAGGCGCTTCGCTCTGCACAATTACACAGTCCATATGAAGCATTTTCAATATTCGCTCCTAGTATATAAGTTCCATCTTTAAGTAAAATCGCCGCTCCTACTTTAAAGTTTGAATACGGAGTATAAGCGCGAGTTCTCGCAAGTAATGCTTGTTTAATATTTTTCATTATAATCCCTCTTTAGTCCTGCATTATTTAAAATGCGTTTTTGTTCATCTATCATTTTTTTCTCTTTTTCTCTAGATTCGTGATCGTAACCGATTAAATGAAGGTATCCATGGACTGCTAGAAATCCAATTTCCCTTTCAAAACTATGCCTGTACTCACGTGCTTGTTTTTCAGCTTGCTCATAAGAGATAAAGATATCACCTAATGAGTCGCCTTCATTATCATCATTAACAAAGCTTAATACATCAGTTACTTTATCAAAATTACGGTAAGTTTTATTTAAACTTTTAATTGTCTTGTTTTTAACAATTATAATTTCGATGTTTTTTTCTGATTCTATTTTCTTAAAAACAGTAGTCAATACTTTTTCTATATCCCTAATAGCTTTTGTAGTTTGATTATGAATATTTATTTTCATTTAACTCATACCTTTCCAAAATACGCTGAACTAGTGGATGTCTAACAACATCTAGTTTTGCAAACCTGATAATTTTGATATCATCCATTTTGGCTAATAAGTCAATTGAGTGATTTAGGCCTGGCACTGAGCCATTGCGCAAATCGGTTTGTGTTGGGTCTCCTGTAACAACCATTTTCGAACCAAACCCTAAGCGAGTTAAAAACATCTTCATCTGGATTTGTGTTGTGTTTTGGGCCTCATCTAAGATAATAAAAGCATTTTCTAGTGTTCTTCCGCGCATATAAGCTAAGGGGGCAATTTCAATAATTCCTTTTTCCATTAAATCGTTAGTTTCCTTAGTTCCTAGCATCTCATGAAGAGCATCATAAAGTGGCACTAGATAAGGGTCTATTTTGTCTTTAAGATCTCCTGGTAAAAAACCTAGTTTTTCACCAGCTTCTATGACTGGTCTTGTTAAAATCAGTTTTTTGATCTTCCTTTTTTTTAAATCAGCAACTGCTTGAGCAACAGCGAGATATGTTTTACCGGTTCCAGCAGGACCAACCGCAAAAACTAGATCTGCATTAGAAATAGCTTCAATATATTTTTTTTGGTTAAACGTTTTTGGATAAACCGCTCTCCCTGAATCATTAATCAATATTTTTTTACGCTCTAAATACAGCTCATAAATATTATCTAGTTGCTGTTTTTCAGCAAGTTTAATAATATACATAACATCTCTTTCAAGTAATTGAACTTGATGTTCTGCAAGCTTGATTAAAACAGCAAAAATAGTCTCCAACAACGGTATAAATTTCTCAATCGCATCTGTGACAATCTCAGACCCTCTAATCGAAATATTAATACCTAAATATTGTTTGAAAACCAATAGGTTACGATCTTGTATACCGACCAATCTTGAGATTGTATCAGCATGATGGATTTGGTGACTCAACTTCATTAAATCCGCTCCTTACTACTCTCCTATTATACCACATGTATACATGTGCCGATAAAGAGATTTTTGAGATTAGAAAATAGAAACGCCAAAACGGTCCGTTATCGATAATTTTTCACTATAACCTCAAGACAATAAGTTACCGCTTAATCGCTAGCAACTCTTTTCGCAAAGGGTTTTCGATATGCTCTAGAGCATAGCGGAAGATTCCTCTATCCAGGTTAGAAACATTTCGTCTTAAATACTGTTCAATTTCTTTTGGATAACTTAAGAAAGCACACTTAAGAACCCATCCGACAGCTTTTTTAACATAGTATTGATTGTCTTGTTTTAATTTATTAACTAAAAATATCATTTTTGAATAATCATATTGAACTGTTAACCCTCTTTTTGTTGGTTCAATCATTGAAACTAAACTCAATCTTCTTACTAAATAATTATCACTATCGCTCCACTTTAAAAGGGAAGCATGCAGTGCTTGATCACTTTTTATGACCGGGCTTATCACGCGAATAGCTAACTGGTCAACACTCCACCAGCCAAATAAGTTGTTTGTTACCCAATTGTCATAGTAACTAAAATACTTGTTTGTTAAAATGGTTTTTCTGCGCTTGATCAATAATGTTGCAATTGAAAAGTATTTCATATCTTTTCGCCTAATAAGTTGATCACAAACTTCAATAAATCTATCATCTGATAAAGGCATGCTAGAATATAGCAATGAGGTAATTTTACCTAATTCTTTTGCTCCAACCACCTGGTGTTTAGCAAACTCCCTTTGAATTAGATCAATCATCAAAACCTCCTCCTTAATAGAGAGAAAAAAAGCACCTACTTAGGTGCTTTTAACAATTTATTTTTTCTTAGCACGTGCTGCGCGAGCGCGGTCTTTACGTTCTACACTAGGTTTAATATAGAACTGGCGTTTGCGAGCCTCTTGGAGGGTCCCTGATTTAGAAACATCACGCTTAAAGCGACGTAGTGCATCTTCAATTGTCTCTTTATCGCGAACGATTGTTTTTGGCATTGTCTTCCCTCCTTTCAATCTAGGTTTGTTTTTGCATTATAATTATATATGATTTTCATGTGATTGTCAAAGTAATTTATTGTTAATGAAACAATATCATCAAAATAGCATTACTAATTGGTCAAACACTGGCTAGAAGTGCCTTTTTAAAGGTATAAAGCAAAATAAAACTAGTTTGTGTAGTGCATTTAAAAAGGCATCTCTAAAAATGCCCTTATTTTTTCACTCTAACT
>CAZDCS010000050.1:0-8532 GCA_964504015.1 uncultured Mariniplasma sp.
GTTTTATTGGTTTTTGTTGGTTTTTGTCAGAAAAACTATTTACCGACAGCCCCTTTTTATAACTTGAGATTTTATCTTCTCTATATTTTCATTTCAAATATTACCGCTTTTGCGATATCGTCATAAATTAAAGCCCCTGGCTCACTACCTTCGAAAAGGTATCTTCTATTTCCTGGCTGTCCAATTGGGATTTCGCCATAAACATTAACACTAAGAGTTTTTGATACACTCTCTGCTCCACCCTTGCCAAATAGATAATCTTTTTCTCCACTGCAAGGATTCAAGTAGTAGCTCATATTCTCAATTACGCCAATAACTTCATGCCCAATTTGCTGTGCTCCTAGACCAGCCTTGACGGCAACATTAGATGCATTAACATGAGGTGTGGTAACAATCATCACTTTGCACTGTGGAACATATGATTTAACATCAAGAGCCACATCTCCGGTTCCCGGTGGCAAATCAACTAAAATTATATCAATTTTATCTTGCCATTTCACGCCTGTAAAAAAATGAGATAATAATTTACCTAACATTGGACCACGCCACATAACCGGTTTATCAGGCGGCAGAAAAAACTCAGTAGAAATAACTTCAATTCCTCCTATTTTAAGAGGAATCATTTTATCATCTTTTGTTGCAGTAATTGGTTTTATTTCGAGATTTAAAATATAGGGAATACTTGCCCCATAAACATCAGCATCAATAATACCTACTTTTTTCCCTTTTCTGATTAAAGCCGCTGCCAAATTTGCTGTAACTGTTGATTTACCTACTCCGCCTTTGCCAGAGGCAATTGCTAAATACTTAATCTCTCTTTCACCTTTTTTAAGAAACTTAGATTCAAAGAATTCAACTTTAATCCCCGGGAACTCGAGCTCTATTTTAACAAGACGAATAATCTTCATCTTAATTTCTCTTTCATGAGTCTCTTTCCCTTTTAAATAAACTTCTAGCTCAACAACTCCTGTTGGGCTAATAACTAATTTTTTAATTCCGTTAACCTCTTTTAGTGGTTGATTAAACCCTGGGTCAACGATTTCACCTAATTTGTTTTTTAAATCATCATATGTCATTTTTTTTCACCTCTAGACTAATTGTACCAAAAAAAGTATCGTTTGAAGAGGAAATTGCTGTTTTTTGGGCAAAATATTATTTATTATAAACTATCTGTTATATACTTAGTATAGGTTCACAAAATATCTTATAAGGAGAAAAAAATGAAGGTTATCCGTCTGTCAGAAATCACTAGCAAAGTCAATAAACGGGGTGTTATGACTAAAACGCTAGTAGAACATCCCAGTGTTACCGTCAAAAATCTCTACCTTAACTCAGGTGACACTATTCCTAATCACAGTGTCGCTGTTGAGGTTTTTTTCTATGTTGTTAAAGGAACAGGGACAATCGTTATTGGCGACTCTGAAGCTGTAGTAAAAGAAACCGATATCGTCATCTGCCCGAAAAATATTGAAATGGCAGTTAGAGCTGATCAAGGTGTAGACTTTTCTTTTTTAAATGTGAAGACGCCTAGTTTGAAATAAAATCAATCTTTGTTTAAAACAGCTTAAAAAGAAAAACCTAGATACCTAGCCGTTTGGCTAATCATCTAGGTTTTCTTCTTAAAATAGACAGTGTGACTTTTATTCTTCTTTGCTTTTTTTCTTGCCATTTTTCACAAACGCTTTTTTAAAATAACCATACGTTCTTTTGAACACATTTGCTTGATCATAGCTTAAAATAGCTATCTTATAAATGGGTGCAACTAAATACATTGCAACTACTAAAAATACGATTGAAACAAATAATGCTATAAATGCTTCTAAAACAGTCATCGCTCCTGTAATTAAAACAATTGGAGCTAACATAGGAGCGAAAAACGGAACAAAGGCCATTACCTTCATAAAATCAGCACCTCCAGCAATAGGCGCAAACATCCCAATGTATAGGCCAGCAAGAAGCAATAGCATCATAGGTGTATGTAGTTGTTGATAATCCTCTTGGTTTACCGCCATTGATGAAAACAAAGCGGCTAAGACTAAGTAAAAAAGTGTTCCAACAACCATAAATAGTAGTGTTAGAAAAAGAAATATTGGCCAATTAGGCATCGTTTGGGCAACTACAGAAAAGAAATCACTTGCCAATTCACCTATCCCACCTTCACCAACAGAATCTGAAAAACTTCTGCTAATTAAAAAACCAATCAACCCATAAATAACCGTCAAAAAGCCTTGGAGCATCACAAAGAGAATGGCTGCAGATATTTTTGCTAAAAAATGTGTTTTAGCCGGAACACTAGCAATGATCGTATCAATGGCTTTAGTCGATTTTTCTTCAATTATATCAACACCGACAAACTGAGTAGCAGTTATAATTAGAAAAAAGACTGGAAGACCCACCAAATTACCCAAAATAGTAGCAACCTCAGCATCTATTCCTTGCTCAAAGTCTGGAGGTAGAACTGTTTCAAATACAGGTCTTTGGAAATCACCGACTTGGTAATAGACAATTTGTTTTTCAATTACCGCCATTAAATACATGTTAAAATCCTGATTCTTATTATAAAACTTGATGTCAGGAGACTCAATTTCTCCAGTGAAATGAATAATAATGTCTCTTTTCTCATCTCCCCAAAACTCATCTAGGTCTAGTTGTGTTATATCTAATTCGCTTATCAGATAAAAATTTTGTTCAAATGGTTCATTAAAGACAAGTGTCAAATCAGATATTAACTCTGGTTTTTCTGTCTCATTAATAATCTGGATATTAATATTTTCTATTTGCTCTTCCCCTGCAGTAAATAATCCAATGATAAGCGGTAAGTTAGCAATTGCGATCATTAAAAGTGCTATAACGATATTAGCAATTAAAAAAGCTTTTGTTTTCAGACGCTTTTTTAAGCCATATGTAACTAAGAATTTAAACTTTTTCATTTGCCTCACCTACCTTTGCGATAAAGATTTCACTTAAAGATGCTTTCTCAACGTCAAACTTAGTAATACCTTTGCACGTCTTAACATAACTGAAAACAGATTCAATAACTGACTCATCTTCTATTTTAACAGTCACTTCAGCAACATCCTCTATTACATTATAAACACCTGGTATCTTTTTTAGTTTATCAATATCGACAATTCCAACAATTTTTATACTTTGTTTTTTAAAGTCTTTCCTCACTTGTTCAACTCGTCCTTGAATCACCGCTTCGCCTTTTTCAAGGACAATTATCTCTTCACAAAACGACTCAACATAATCAAGTTGATGAGATGAAAACACGACCATAGACCCTTGTTTCTGAAAATCTTTTATAACGTCAACAAACAGCTCTAAATTTATTGGGTCCAACCCACTAAATGGCTCATCTAAGACTAGCAATTTTGGATTATTAATTATTGCAGAAATAAACTGGATTTTTTGTTGATTCCCTTTCGATAGTTCTTTAATCTTCTTGTCTTTGTATTTTGCAATACCAAAACGATCAAGCCAATAGTCTAATCTCTCTAAAATTATTTTCGGCTTCATGTCTTTAAGTTGACCGAAATAGAGCAATAATTGCTTTACAGTTATTTTAGTCAACAAAGATCTTTCTTCAATCATATAGCCAATTTCATTAACATTATGATAACCAACTTTTTGTCCGTTATAAAGGACTTTTCCGTCAGTTGGCTCTAATAGCCCCATTATCATTCTAAAGGTAGTTGTTTTACCAGCTCCATTTGTTCCTAACAAGCCAAATATCTTCCCTGGCTTAATTGTGAAATTCAGCTTATTAACAGCCACTAAATCACCATATAAAAATCGTGCATCAATTACTTCTAACATCTAAAGCCTCTTTTCTAGCTAAATAGAACTAGCATTTATCTAATCTTACAAATAAATTATATCAAATTATTTTAATATTGTCAAGATTATTATTATATATTACACACTTAGTCTCTCCAATTCAAAAGGAAACAGCAACGTTTTCTGCTGTTTCCTTTTTTATATCTATTTATAATTACTTTTAACTTCTTTAGAAACCATTTCAATAAATTCATCTAGGGAGATAGTAACTTGTTTTTGTGAGCCGTATTTTCGGTAAGTTACCGATCCATCTGCTTTTTCTTTATCTCCTAAAACAAGAGAATACGGGATCTTCATTGTTTGAACTTCTCTGATCTTATAGCCAAGTTTTTCCTCTCTAAGATCGCTTTCAACTCTAAATCCCCTTCTTTTAAGTGTTTCCAGGACGCTTTTAACATAATCTTGATGTACTCCAACATTAACTGGTAACACTTTAACTTGCACAGGTGCCAACCAAAATGGAAAAGCACCTTTATATTCTTCAATTAAGTATGCAACAAATCTTTCCATTGTTGAAACAATTCCCCGGTGAATAACAACAGGTCTATAGATGTTTTTCCCATCTTCCCCAACATAAGTTAACTCAAATCTTTCTGGCAATAAAAAGTCAAGTTGAATCGTTGATAGTGTTTCTTCATTCCCTAAAGCAGTTTTAACTTGGACATCAATTTTTGGCCCGTAAAATGCCGCTTCTCCAACCGCTTCATAATAATTAAGACCCATCTCATCCATCGCCTCTTTGAGCATCTGCTCTGCTTTATTCCACATTTCATCATCAGGGAAATATTTCTTTGTATCTTTTGGATCTCTGTAACTTACTCTTAGCTCATAATCAACAATATTAAAATCTTGATAGACAGCTAGCAAGAGATCCATTGTTCTTTTTAACTCATCTTTTATTTGATCTGGTCTCACAAAAATATGAGCATCATTTAAAGTCATTTCTCTAACACGCTGAAGACCAGATAATGCTCCACTTTTCTCATAGCGATGCATCATCCCTAGTTCAGCAATTCTTAAAGGTAATTCCCGATAACTATGAACCTCATTTTTATACATAATCATATGATGCGGGCAGTTCATCGGTCTAAGCACTAACATTTCGCCATCCCCCATATCCATTGGAGGAAACATATTCTCATGATAGTGATCCCAATGTCCTGATTTTTTATAGAGGTCAACATTCGCCATAATCGGCGTATAAACATGCATATAACCTAAAGATATCTCGACATCAGTAATATATCTTTCAATAACTCGTCTAATAGTAGCACCTTTAGGCAACCAGAAAGGAAGACCTGAACCCGCTTCTTTTGACAACATAAATAACCCGAGTTCTTTCCCTATTTTGCGGTGATCTCTTTGTTTTCTTTCTTCTAACAAGACTAAGTGTGCATCTAAATCTTTTTTGCTTAAAAAACTTGTCCCATAAATCCGCACAAGCATTTTATTGTTTGAATCCCCGCGCCAATATGCTCCTGCTAAGTTTAATAACTTAAAGTGCTTTAAACTTAGAGTGTCTTTAACATGACCACCGCGGCATAGATCCGCAAACTCTCCTTGCGTATAAACCGTTAACCCATCATCTTTATACTGTTCAATCAACTCAAGTTTATAAATATCGTGACTAAACAGCTCTTTTGCTTGGCTATATGTTACCTCTTTTCGCACAATGCTAAAGCCTTGAGCTGCTAGTTTCACCATTTCTTTTTCAATTAGAATAATGTCTTCGTCATTGATTTTGGTGTCACCAAAATCAATATCATAATAAAAACCCTCTTTAATTGCTGGCCCAATTCCAAAACAGGCATCGGGATGTAGTTTCAAAACAGCTTGAGCCATTAGATGCGCTGTACTGTGGTTAATAATATCTACTACTTGCTTATCTTTTGCCGTTAATAAACTAAGCTCACCATCTATTTCTAATGATCTTGACAGTTCAATATAATCACCATTATAAATCGCAGCTATCGCTTTTTTAGCAAGACTTATTGCAATCCCTTGAGCAATTTCTAAGGGTGTGATCCCTTTTTTATACTCTTTAACACTTCCATCTGGAAATTTAACTTTAATCATTTCACATCTCTCCTTTTAGTTAAATAAAAAACGCCCTTAAAATATCTAAGGACGAATAATCGCGGTACCACCTTAGTTCTAGTAAATACTAGCACTTAGCATATGGATAACGGCATGACCCGAGCTATTATTAGTAGCCAACTCCAAGGGAGTAATTTAGTCAGTTGCAGCTTTCACCATTCTGCATCGCTTTTTTAGGCTAAATCATGTCCTCTTCTTCGCATTACCTATATTATAGCACTCAAATGAATAAATTCAAGTTCTATTACTCTTTATATTGTTCTTTTGTCAACTTCACATAAACCATTAAGTCTTTAAACCTTTGAATAAGTCGAGCTGCTTTGACCCTGTTCATAGCATCTTTACCAACTGTTAACGTGTCAATAAGTTGAATATATTCAAAATTAGAACTCATGAAAACCGGAAGTCTAGCGGATAGACGGTATTGCATAATCGGCACTAAGATTTCATCTCTAAACCAAGGGGACATGTTTTCGCCGCCAATATCATCAACCATTAAAACATCTGCTTGTTTTAACTGGTTAATTCTTTGCTCTAAATTGCCCTCATTCATTCCCTGTCTAATGCTTCTAACTAAATCAGGCATATAAACAAACAAGACTGAAACATTTTTTTCAGCTAAATGATGAGCAATTGCTGATAATAAATAACTCTTTCCTGTAGCATACTTACCATAAATATATAACCCTTTGACGTGGTGCCCTTGAATAGTAGTTCCTTTAGCATAACTTACCTTGCGGTAGTTTTTAAGAAAATGGGATGCTAGTTGATGCGCTTTTTCTCTTTCATCATTTGAAACATCAAAACGATCTAAGCTAGCATCTTGCATATAGATCTCACTATCATAGAATTTCAGGTGTTGTCTAATTCTTTGTTGCTTTATTTCTCTAGCTTTTTGTTTTGTTGGAAGATAGACAATCTCTACATATGGTTTTGTCCGTAGGACTGATTCATAACCATCTTTGTTAACTTTATTATTGCGCTCTAAAATATATTGATAAACCTTAAGTATATCAACATCTAGAATCTCTAGTTTTTTAGTTTCATAGTCACTATCAATTACTTTTTTCATCTCTTTAAGTGTCATTTTTATCCCTCCATCTTGGCTAAATTATCAATGTAACTATCCATCCAATCAGGCTCTTTTGTACTCTTAGCCTTTGTCTTCTTTTTATATCTAGACTCGATATTTTGTGAATGTTCGATTGCATCTTGTGTTGTTGTAACACCTTTGTTTAGCCAGTCATGTAGTACTGTTTCCATATAATTTATATTAGGAAGCACTCCATCTTTATGCTTTAAAACAAGCATTAAAATAACATTGACAATGCCAGGTTCAACAGCATTTCGCTCAAGGAGCGATGTGGCTGTTGCTAGGGCAATCCCTTGTTGGTCTGTCTTAGCATATTTTTGGATTATAACTTGTGGAGCGACTTGATCAATTAAACTTGTTTTAGGTATATCTTTTTGTTTAATTGTTAATAATTGATGTTTTTGCTCATAGTGCTTTTTAGCCTTTAAGTTTAATTGAGCAAAATTAACGACTTGTCTTGATAGTGATGCTTGTTCATAGATCCTAACCATATCAGAAACATCAAATTGATACACAAATGATATTTTATTAATTTGTTCCACAAATTTTTGATTTAGAAGTTGTGATGTCTTCAACCTTGGTGGCAGATGTTCAACAAATGCCTCGTAATTAAATTTATGGTTTATATGGCTTCCACCATTTTGCGCTCTTCCCTGCAAGGGGTAACTAACATTTAAGAGGCTTAGACTTTTAAACTCATACAATGTATCAAAAGACTTGGTAACATTGTTAAATCCTTCAGTAGAAATTGAGTCTGTTTTGAACAGTGATGAGACTAGGTCAAGATTCTTTTCTCCGATTTCACTTTGAAGATAACTACCTAAAACCGTATCTACCAAAAATTGCTTCGCTGACAATGGCGTTTTTAGAAAATAAAGATATTCATCCTCTTTTTTATAAACTGTTATTAAATTGATCGCCTCTAACTTGTTTCTAACTTTTAAAAACTGGGCCTGCTTGAAATTAAGTAAGTCAAACAACTCCATATGCGTATAGGCTTGCCTATTTGTTTTATTTATTAACTGATAAAGCGTTGTATATAATGTCTGAGCCTCAGCACCTATCATCGGTTGATAGAGTAGTGACAGAACTTTGTAGTCAGAAGAACTTAAATCAGATTGACTTTGAACATGAAACATTGAACTATTTTTCATTTAACATACCTCTTTAAAAACATATCTATTTGTCTATATAAATCCACCTCTGTGTTGTTATTGTCTAAGACCAAATCTGCCTCTTTCCTTTTTTCATTAAGCGGGATTTGCACTTTAATTCTAGCAATTGCCTCTTGCTTGGTTAAATGGCTCCGCTCAACTAATCTTTCAAGTTGAACTTGTTCATCGACAAAAACAACTACAACTAAATCGCATAGCACTTGATAACCTACCTCAATTAACAAAGGCATATCAATAATAATAGCGGCATAGTCTTGATATTTTAGCTTTTGCTTTTCAATGTTTAAAAAAACATATGGATGAACAATTTCATTTAGCTTCTTTCTT
>CAZDCS010000051.1:0-8446 GCA_964504015.1 uncultured Mariniplasma sp.
TTCATTTATTATTGTATCATAAAAAGCATTGATTTGTTTAATATGGCTAACGCCCCAGTATTGTTTAATATCTCCATAATCAACTTCTTCTTCTAAATCAGGACCTTTAGTTTCAATTGAGCCATCTAAATAAGTTATTTGTGCAACACCATCAATATATTTGACACTTGCTTTTTCGCAATCTAGGTCAATTGTAATTGGTGAGTCTGTTGAATAATAGTTAATAACATGAAAATTAGCATAAATACCATTTTTAAAACTTATAACCCCTTCAGCAGTATCTTCAACCTCAATTGTCTTATGTGTTCTATTAGCAATATGAGCATCTATATATTCAATTTCACTATCAATAAACCATCTTAATAAATCCAAAGTGTGAATCGCCTGATCAATAACTGCACCTCCACCTTCTTTGTCCCAAGTCCCTTTCCAATCGCTTAGTGCGTAATACGCATCACTTCTGTCCCAGGTTACTTGGCATTTTGCTCCTTTGATCTTCCCAAGAACGCCACTTTTTAACTTTTCTTTTAAGAAAACAGCTCCTTGGTTATATCTATTTTGGAAAATCACGCCTAATGATACTTTATTTAGCGCACATGCATCAATCATTTTTTGCGCCTGTAAGACATTTATATCCATCGGTTTCTCCGTTAGGACATTTACTTTATAGTTTGCAGCCATAACTGTCATTGTCCCGTGCAAAAAATGCGGCGTACAAATATGAACAACATCCAATTGTGCTTCTTTTAGCATTTTTTCATAATCTAGATAAGCTGTTGTTTGATATGTTTTGGCTGCTTGTTGAACACGTTCTTTTTTTATGTCACAGACTGCGACAAGTTCTAAGTTTTTATTCTGTTTAACTGAAATCGCATGCATCGAGAAAATATTTCCGCAACCAACAATTCCGACACGTATTGTTTTCAACTAGATCCACCACGCTTGTTCTAGTTTTTCTTTAATAACTATTTTTTGCAGGAAAGAGACCGCTTTTTCTAACCCTTCATTAATTGACATAAAGGCATCTTCATGTTCAATGCTTATCGCCCCATCATAACCTACTAGCTTTAACATTGTAATCATATCTTTCCAAACTTTTTCACCGTGACCATATCCAACTGTTCTAAAGATCCATGACCGCTTTGGTAGGTCAGCATATGACTTCATATCTAGGACTCCATTTAGCTTAATGTTCTTATCCATTAATTGTGTATCTTTTGCATGAAAATGTTGAATAGCCGGCCCTAGATAAGAAATCGCTTCAACAGGATCAATTCCTTGCCAAAACAAATGGCTTGGGTCAAAATTAGCGCCAATAATATCACCGACAGCATTTCTTAATTTCATTAGAGTCTCAGGATTATAGACACTAAATCCAGGATGCATTTCTAAGGCAATATTTTTGACTTTATGCTGTTTAGCAAATGCCGCTGCCTTGATCCAATAAGGGATCAAAACTTCTTCCCACTGATACTTATTGATCTGTTGAAAATCATCAGGCCAAGAGGATACAGCCCAGTTAGGCGTTTTATCATCTTTACTGCCTCCAGGGCATCCTGAAAAAGTTACAACCGTGTCAATCCCTAACTTTTCAGCTAGCAAAACTGTTTTTTCAAAATCATTATGATGCTTCTTTGCATAATCAACATTAGGATGAACAGGATTGCCGTGACAGCTCAAAGCACTAATTTCTAAGTTGTATTTAACAAATGTTTCCTTAAATTTTGTTAATTCTTTTTCATCATTTAATAAAATATCGGGATTCCCGTGGGCCTTACCGGGAAACCCACCTGTTCCAATTTCTACATATTTAACCCCTAACCCACTTAAATACTTTAATGTTTCATCTAGTGATTTCCCACTGTAGGGAACTGTTAATACGCCAACATCCATTATCAATTCAACTCCTTTTTTATTTGATTAATATATTTCAAACTATTCTCAATATTCTCAAAGGCATCATCTCTAGTCCGGTCATTTTCAACAATCCACCATTCACAGACATTTCCTTTCTTAGCAATTTGTTTATAGTCAATAATTCCTTCACCGATACTAGCAAAAAACTTTTCTTTTTGTTCGATAACCATATCCTTAACATGCACAAAGTCTATTCTGTGTTTTTGTTTATGCAAGTACTCAACAACATCAACTTGAGCCAAAAACGCCCAATAGATATCTAGCTCTAGTTTTAATTCAGGGATTTCGTTTAGCAATTTGTCTAAGAGGTACTCATTATTGAACCTTGCAAATTCATGAGCATGATTATGATAATAGACATTAAAACCTTGCTTAACTAGTTTTTTTGTGATTTGCTTTATTTTCGGCATAATTGTTAAATATGATGAAAGATCTCTAATATCAGTATAAGGTATAACAATATTTTTATTTCCAATTACCCTATTGTAGTTTATTACGTCTTCTAAATTGTTTTCTAACTGTTCAAAAGCCGTGTGACTAGCTAGCACGTGAAGCTTTAGTTCACTTAATATCTCTTTTAATCTTTTGGCCTCAAGATTATGAAATCCAGCAAACTCTACTCCTTCATACCCTAGTTGCTTAACCTGCTTAAGAATATCTGGCAGATAAAAATCTTTTACATTTCTTAATGTATATAATTGAACTCCAATTTTCATAAGCATTTATCCTTTTTCATATTTTATATTTTCTCATTTGTCTTGGTTAAGAAAAACAGGTAATCCTGTTTTTGCTGACTCATAGACGGCCTCTAGGATCTGTGTGACAACAAATGCTTCTTGTGGTTTAACTAAAGGTTCTGTATCATTAATAATTGCATCAACCCACATCTGCGCTTCTAAATGCTCAGGACTTTTTGATTCTTCGCTATAAAAATCAACCCCTTCAGCTTTAAGTGTCGGCTTTTCAATAACTTGGTGATTGTTTTTAACATAGTTTAGACGCAAGCCCTCTTTCATATCGGCTCCTGCTAGCGTTCCGCACAATGTTGTTTGAGCTTCTCTAACATCTAATGAATTTAGCGCCCAACTAGCTTCAATAGTAATGGTTGCTCCATTTTCCATAACAACATAGCCAAAAGCCGAATCTTCAACTGTCAATTCATCGGTTTTCCAATCTCCCCATGCATTTGCTGTATTTGTTTGTTTACCTAATTTATGATATACACTTCCCACAACCATTTTGGGTTTGTAGTTGTTCATTGTCCACAATGTTAAATCTAGGGCATGTGTTCCAATATCGATAAGTGGCCCCCCACCTTGTTCATGCTCTTTTAAAAAGACACCCCATGTTGGCACTGCACGGCGCCTTATCGCGTGCGCTTTTGCATAATAAATTTCTCCTAATGTTCCCTTTGAGCATTCAGCTTTCAAATACATCGAATCTGATCTAAATCTATTTTGATACCCAATTGTCAACTTTTTCCCTGTTTTCTTAGCAGTATCAACCATTTTTTTCGCTTCTAATGAGTTTATCGCCATAGGCTTTTCGCACATAACATGCTTTTTAGCCTCAAGAGCCGCTATTGTGATAACTGCATGACTACGGTTAGGCGTTAAGACATAGATAACATCTATGTTATCCTCTTTTAATAGCTGTTTGTAGTCTCGATAAACCTTTGAGTTTGATTTGCCAAACTTTTTTTTTGCTAGTTCTGCTTTTTCTACTACAACATCACAAAAGGCGATAACTTCTATTTTATCTACTAATTTAATGCTTGGTAAGTGTTTTTGCATCGCTATACCACCGCATCCAATAATGCCTGCTTTTAATTTATTCATTTAAATTCCCCTTTCCTACATATTTGCATTTTATCTTGTTTTTGTTAAAAACTTTTTTAATAAAATGTTATTATTTTAGATATCTTGTGATAAAATCAAAATATAGCACCTTTTAAGCATTTTTATATAAAAATCATACTAAGGAGTTTATATGAAAAACAATTGCTCTACTAATGCAATAGCAACTACTGATATCAATCCCCAACTAATAAAAACATATGCTTATAATCTTGATAAGTCAAGTTGGAAAAAAGGCAAGTTCCCTAAAAGGGTTGTTGTTTCTTATGAGTTTGAGTTTATTATTCACTCAGATGGTTATATGAATCTTGAAGGTGTCCGTTATCAATTGAAACCAGGTGATCTATGCCTTAGAAGGCCCGGGGAACTCACCAAAGGAGAGATGCCATACTCTTGTTATATGATTTCGTTTTCTTTGTCAAGTGATAAAAATAATGGCGCTTACTTTAATGAGGTTATTAATATGCTTCCACCAGTTTTAACAACTAAAAACCCTAAGTATTATGAAATAATTTTCGAGAAAATATTAGAACAATATATTAAAAATGACCCTTCTTCTCCTTTATTGATTCGCTCATTAATTCTAGATCTAATCTATACTTCTTATCAAGAGGTTGGTCGTCATTACTTACCCTCATCAGCTTATGGAAGCATCCTTAGAAAGGCAATCAACTATATTGAGGCTAACTATACACGAAAAACATCATTGCTTGATATTGCTCAATCAGTCAATTTATCTCCATCACATTTCCAAAAAATCTTTAAAAATACAATGAACATTTCACCAAATGATTACTTAACGAACTACCGGTTGACAAAAGCAAAAGAATATTTGTTAGTTTCTAATGATTCGATAACTGACATAGCTTATAGTATTGGTTTCGAAAGTAATGCCTATTTCAGTTTTGCTTTTAAGAAAGCACTCAAAGTTCCGCCAACCGTTTATAGAAAATCTCATCAAAGGCCATAGACGTCTTTCTACAAAAAAGATAATCCAAGAAATCTTGAATTATCTTTTTATCTAGTTTAAACTAGATAGCGCATTTCTCATAATCACAATCGTTATTATTACACTGGATACATCCTTGTTTCTTAATTAATACATCTCCGCATACAGGGCATAATTCTCTTTCAATCTTTTCTGGAGTATGTCCGCTACTGCTAATAGCAATATTTGTTACATACTCTTTGGTTTCACCTGTTAATTTATTATGCCACTTTTCTTCGACTTTTATATTTGGCGGTGTTGCAGGGTTCAGATCTTCTGTTTCTGCATTAATCCCAGCTAATACACCAATTTTAGCGCATCTATCTCTAAACACTGTCGCTCCTTTTAATTGTTTTTCCCATGCTGTTATATAAATATCCATTACATCTTTTACTGACGCACTATTATTTAGATTAAATGTTGAACTAATTGCTGTATCAACATATTTTTGAATTGTATCTTGCACTTTTGCACGATCATTAAAATCAATATTTTGCGATGTGATCAAAGACCATTTTGGTAAATCTTCAGGACTAACATCCATTGCTCTAGCTAGCGCAAGCGGTGTTTTTTCCCAGACAACAATCGTTTTTTCTTCTTCAAACATGCTTACAATGCGCCTTGTGTAGTTGATTTGGAAATAAGGCTCAACACCTCCACTTACACCATAGATATTACTAATCGACCCTGTTGGAGCGATACTTAATAAGCGACTGTTTCTCATTCCATATTTTTTAACCAACTCATCTGTCTCTGGATCGATTGTTTTTTGATAGAATTTAGAAGCTGCGATTTTTTCATAATCAAAACGAGGGAAAGCTCCTAGTTCTTGAGCGCGAAGCGCGCTTTTTTTCGTGGCTGTGTTTAACATTCTTCGCATCAATTTATCAAGAAATTCAAGAAATCCAGGACTTCCATAAGGTAGTTTCATACTTAGAGCAACATCTGCTAAACCCATAACTCCAAGGCCTATTTCTCTAAACTCTTTTACGTGTTCTCTTTGCTCTTTTAGAGCATGACGATCTCCTAACATAGTAAGAAGCTCATCTAGTGAGGCAATCATTTCTGATACGACAAAATCAAATCGTTTCCAATCATAGAATGCTTGGTCAGTAAATGGTTCTTTAACAAAAGCGTTCAGGTTTATGCTCCCTAAATTACAGGACCCATGCGCCATAAGGGGTTGCTCTCCGCAGGGGTTAGTTGCTGAAAAAGAGACATCTTCATATTCACTTAAAAAATGATAATCATTCATATGATCAATAAAGATAACTCCTGGGTCGCCCATTGTATGAGCTGAATAGCCAATAAGTTCTAACAAATCTTTAGCTTTAACTGTTTTTTCGATTTTTTCATATGGAGTTTCAAAACTCATTTTCCAAATTTCATCATTTTTAACAGCTAACATAAAGTCATCCTTCAAGGCGATACTAATGTTTGCTCCATTGACCTTATTTAGATCGAGTTTTGTTGTAATAAAATCAATAATATCTGGGTGATCAATATTTAACACTAACATTAACGCTCCACGGCGATTGTCTTGTTGTGTGCTTAATGTTGTATGCGAGTATTTTTCAGCAAAAATCATCACCCCTGGTGTCGTATTACTAGTATTATTAACTTTCGCACCTTTAGGGCGGATTTTTGATAAGTTCATCCCTTGACCGCCGCCATAACTGTATGTTCTAGCTATTTGGTAATCAGCTTTATAAATGCTTTCTAAGTTATCTTCTGGGTCTTGTGTAACATAGCAGTTACTACCAGTAATATTACCTTCTCTACCGATTGCATATAGGTTCCGGCCACCAAAGACCGCTTCTTTATTACGAAATATTTTCTTTAATGCTACTCTCCCAAATGTCACACGTTCAATAAATGTTTTTTTCGTTTCTCCAGCAAGAAGATATTTTGTTAGAATCATATCTTGACGTTCATCATTATCTCCCCACGGGTTTTCTCGTTTTTCTTTTTGCTTTTGACGATATTTAATATATGCTATTGCTGCTTGGTATTGTTTTGACTCCATTAAAAAAACTTCAACATCATCTTGAATAGACTCTATATTGATTTCTTCTGTTTTTGCATATGCTTTTGTAATATCTCTTGCCTGTTTAAGGCAGTCTTCGAAACTAAAATCTACAGAAACATTTTGATACGCCTTTAACATTGCATTAGCAATCTTCTTAATATCGAATGCTTCCTTCGTTCCATTTCTCTTTAACACAAACATGCTTCACACCCCATTTTTTTTGTTATTTGTTTTTTATACCACCTAATAAATCTGATAAAAATGAGGCCTTAAATAAAAAACAAACTAGTTTCTATCGGCATTGCTTATAATATATTATACCGTTTATATGACTAAAAAAGTAGCCTTAAATAAAAAAAATGATTTACTTTCTAATCTAGCTTTTTCCTTCAAAAGGATAAACACTAGAATATGCCTTGCTAAAGGTAATACACTCAAAAGTTCTGTTTCAATTTAAAAGGACCCTCAAATTATTTGAGCGGTCCTTGTCTTCTTTTCGTTACTATTCTGGTCTGATTTAATCTCTTGTTTTCATTCTTCTTTTATCTTCATACATTCTTTGATCAGAAAGACCGATAAGTTTTTCAAGATCAATCCCATCATCTGGGAAACAAGCAATACCACACCCAAAATCAATATTGTATTGACAACCTTCCACGCTAAACGGTTTTCGGGAAATAGTATTTCTTAAATTCTCTATTTTTTTAGTCACATTCTCGCAATTATCACCATGATAAATAATAGTGAATTCATCCCCACCAGTTCGTGATAAGATAGCTTCTTCTTTCGTTGCCTTTTTAATAATCGAACAAAAATGAATCAAATATTTATCACCTTCTGCATGTCCATGTTTATCATTTATTTTTTTCAAATTATTAATATCAATTGTGCAAATCGAAAATAACTCTTTATGCTGCTTGGCTTGCCTAAATGTTTTCTCTAGCAACTCTTCATGATACTTTCTAGTATACACATTAGTCAATACATCAAATCTGGATAGCTTATAAATGTTTTCAATTAACACTTGATTTTTAAGTGCAATCTCGATATGTGTTGCAAGATGTTGAATATACTTTTTATCTTCTTCACCAAAAGCATCCAAATCTTCTAAATTATCTAAGTTTATACTCCCATATATCTTGTTTTTAAAATAGATTGCACAAGAGATTATCGATTTTGCTGTTAGTTGGTCTTGTGCTTGAAGACGCTTGGTTGACCCTCCCCCTAAGTTTGATTCGTGAAACGCCTCAAGATTTTTAATAATTACCGGCTCATGGAAAATACCTAATTTATGCTGAAAAATATCCTTGATTCCTAAATCTACTTTTTTCAATAAATTCAAATCATATCCAGCGGCAGCTCTAAACTCCATTCTTTCTTTATTTAAGATTAAGATACTTCCTGCTTGTGCTTTTGGAATCACCTTGACAGCTTTTTTTATAATATTATCTAGTAAAACATCTAAGTTATCATCAACTAGCATTTCTGGAGTAATCCCCATCATTTCTCTTGTAATACTATAGTTTTGTTCTAATCGTTCATAGTCATGCTTCATTTTCGTGAATTCGCCTTCTGCATCTGCTTGAACCCTATCAAGAAAGGAGGCAACAATAAACATGCATGCAGGGATTAAGAACAAGGAAAAGTATAATCCCA
>CAZDCS010000052.1:0-8362 GCA_964504015.1 uncultured Mariniplasma sp.
ATTTTACTCACTATTAATCAACTCCATTAAATATTCTGGTGTTGCAGGAATTTTAGTTATTTTTTTATTGATAGCTTGTTCAATCGCTAGTACCACTGCAGGAGCCCCACCAACTAATGTTAATTCACCAACACCTTTTGCTCCATACGGGCCAAAGATAAACGGATTTTCGAAAATATATGTTTTAGTTTTCGGCATATCCATAGATGTAGGTATAATATAATCTGTTAAGTTTTTCTGCTGCAAAACACCTTTTTTATGGGTCATTACCTCTAGGTATCCGTAAGCAACACCTTGGGCAATACCGCCATCAGCTTGGCCTATAACCATTCTTTTATCAATTGCTTTCCCTACATCATAGGCACTCCAAATACCTTTTAATTTCACTTGATATGTAATTGGAGAAACTTCAACTTCCACAACATTAACTCCCCACGAGTAAGCAGGGTAAGCATCACCAGTCATTTTTCCTTCATCCCATTGAATATATTGTGGTTGTTTGTAACGCTCATAAACTTCCATTTCTTGATTAGCAACCCAAGTATCTTTTAGCTTTTGAGCGGCTCTAGCAAGTAGAGCCCCAACAATCATAATTGTCCTTGAGGCAACTGTAGGCCCTGAATCAGGAACAAAATCAGTATCAGGATTATCAAAACTAACTTTATTATTAGCACAACCAATTGTTTGAGCAACAATTTTCGCTAAAGTAGTTTTCGCTCCTTGGCCCATATCAACAGCAGCTACCAAAACAAAAATATGGTCATCTTTATCTTTTTTTAATTTAACCAATGCATTAATATGTTTTGATTCTCCACTACCAGTGAAGCCGCAACCATGTAGGAAAAAACTCATACCTATCCCTTTATAAGTCCCGGGTTTTTGATACTTTTGGCATTTTTGGTTGTATCTAGATTCTTTCATAACTTTTTCAATCATTTGCTCCATAATAACCGGGTCTCTAAAAACGCCACTTGTTGATGTTAAATCATTTTGCTTAGCTAAATGATTCATTCTAAAGACTAAGGGATCAAGTTTTAATTGTCTTGCAACATCACTTAACATCATATCAATTGCAAAAATCATCTGCGGAGCGCCAAAACCTCTAAATGCCCCATTAGGAACAGTATTAGTAGCATATACATCACCACTAATATCAAGATTACCAACTACATATGCAGACGTCGCATTGATCATCGCTCTTGATAAAACCACACCACTTAAACCGATATAGGCTCCACTATCAAGTGAGACATGAGCTTTTATACCAACAACACGGTTTTCTTTATTAACAGCAACCTCTAACTCAACTTTAGTGGGGTGTCTTTTAGTTGTTACTAACATATCTTCTTCACGTTCATAAATCATCTTAATTGGGCGCTTAATTTTGTTAACAGCTACCGCTAGTTGACAAGCCATAGTTGAAGGGAATTCCTCTTTCCCACCAAAAGCACCACCAATTGCTGGTTGAATCACTCTAACTTTATTTTCATTGCAAGCTAGGGCATTAACAACGGCGTTTTTTACATAGTACAAGCATTGCATCGAACCAGTTAGGACAATGCGGTCACCCTCAGGATATGCAATAAAACCCTGTGGTTCAATATAGGCTTGTTCTTGATATCCCATCTCATAGGTTGTTTTAAATATTTCATTTTTGGCGAACGCTTTTTTAGCATTACCTTTTTGATAAGCTTTGTTAATGACGCTTTCTTTGAATCTAAACTCTGGTTTTAGAGTTTTATACTCAATTTCAATATTACTAATAATTTGTTCAATCACGGTTTTATTTTTACCAATAATTAACAAGATTGGTTCACCAATATAATTAACTGTCGTCTGTGCGAAAATAGGCCAATCTTCAAAAATCATTTTCACAAAATTAGGCCCCGGAATATCTTTATAATCCACAACAAAATAATCCCTTGGTAACTTGGGTATTTTAATACTGACTATTTTTGCTTTAGCACAAGAAGAACGAACAGTCTTAGCATAAAGCATTTTTTCCATTTGAATATCATTGACATAAATCGAAGACCCCGAAACCTTTTGCTCATGATCTACTTTTGCAATCGACCTACTGATATCCCGCATATTAACATCCCCTTCACTCCATTATGATAGCACCAGTTGGGCACTTAACAACACATAAGCCGCATTCAAAGCACATATTAGCGTCAAATGTGATTTTATCTTTCATTTCAATTGCAAAATAAGGACATACTTTCACACATAGGTCACAAAGTATGCATTTTTCTTCAATTAGTGAAGGGACACTAGCCTTATAAACAACATTATTAGCAAGTGCTGTATCTATTACTTCTTGGACACTAGAAAAACCATATTTTTCTAATCGTTTAGGTAAATCGCTAATAATTTTTTTATACAATTGTTTCCCTTTTAATAGGGCAGCTGAGAGCATTTGCACACCACTAGCACCTGCTAGTAAAAACTCAATAACATCATCCGCACTTTTAATCCCACCAACACCAATAACTGTTAAGGAAGGTTCGGCTTGCTTAATTGTATAAACAGTAGCTAAGGCAAGATTTTTAATAACTGGTCCGCTTGTCCAAACAAAACCAGATTCATTACCATATAAAATCGCACGTTTTTTAATATCGATTTTCATTGTTGGCCCTAAAGAATTAATTGCAGCAATCCCGTTAGCTCCATTTTCCTTAATCACACGAGCAAATTCAGCAGGATTAGGCAAATGAGGACTTATTTTCATATAAATTGGCTTTTTAGTGTTTTTTCTAATTGTTTTAACTGTTTCAGCAATTACTGATAAGTCAGTTCCAACATAATGAGTTGAAACCTCAAAAGCATCAGCAAACTTATCAAGAGCAGGAATTAAGATTTCCATATCTTCTTTAGAATAGCCGACACTAACAATTAACGGTCTGTCTTTAACTTTTCTATATTGCGGCAAAAATTCATTCACCCATTTTTCTAATGGATATTCACTCCACAATTCACTATTCATCACATACTCTTTATCCCCATAAATACATGGTTTAGGAATAAGCGGTTCTTTTGTTGATATCGTTTTGGTAACAACAGCGCCACATCCTGCATCTTGCATAAAAATCAGTTTTTCAGTATCGCCAACAAGGGGTCCAGAGGCCGGCATTAAAGGATTTTCTAAAACTAGTCCATCAAATTTCGTTTTCAAGTTCATCTACTTTCCCTCTTTTCCAATATTATCCCAAAGCTTTTGTGCTACATCACTAGCTTGTTGATAAATTTTATTTAATTTATCACTTACTTGGTAATTATTAACTAATTGCTTCCCGCCAACAAAAACATGTTTTGGTCTAAAACTTTGAAACATCCCAAAAAACAAATGACCAAAAGCATTGTTTCTATTCATCGGTGTTGATGGCACATATGGAATCATTAGCAAATCTGCTTCATAACCCGTTTTCAATTTCCCTAATTTTGTTCCTAAAATATCATTAGCATATGAATAAGTATCATTAATCATTTTTAATAATGCATCTAGTGCAAATGATGTTGGCGTTTTGTCTAGTAAATGTGTTGCATAATATAAGGATAAATACTCATTAGCCATTGAATGGCTAATGCCATCATTACCAATTATTACTCGAATATCATGCTCTCTAAATCTTTTCAAGTTAGGGATACCTACACTATTGTTCATATTAGAAGTAAAGTTGACAACTATTACACTATTAGTCTTTTTAATAATAGCTAACTCTTCCTCATCAACATAAATAGCATGTGCAAGTAAACTATTTTTATTTAATAATCCGTGTCTATCTAAGCGCTTAATAATTTTTTCTTGGTATTTTTTTTGTGAATCCTGTTGATCTAACACACTTTCAGCAACATGAATATGAATTGGTGTTTGTCCAAGTTCTTTCCTCACTTTACATAATGTTTGTTCAGATAAGCTCATTGAAGCATGAAGACCAAATAGTCCTTTAGTAAATGGTGAGTGGTTCTCTTTAATAAAACTAAGATTTTCAGCAATTGCATCTTTGACTAAAAATCGGTCACTAACCTCAAAAGCTAAAACTGCTCTAAGGCCCACATCTTGACAAATAGCTTTTTTCAAACTATTGAGTGAACCTTTAATATCAACTCCACTAGCGTGGTGATCAATCAGTGTTGAGACACCATTTTTTAAGTAATCAATAGCACCAACAATCCCGCTGTAATAGTTCATTTCATTATCAAGGTTACCATCTAGTTTCCACCATAACTGGTCTAAAATATCTTGAAAGTTTTTCGGATTAAAAGGAACTGCCATGCCTTTGGCAAAAGTTGAATAAATATGCGTATGACCTGCAACAAAATTAGGCATAACTAAATGTCCTTGGCCATCAATGATTTCATAATCAGCTTGTTTATTAAAGTTGCTCATCGAGCCGACTTCAATAATCTTATGGTCAAAGATAATATATCCATTTTTAATAAAACTATTATAATCATAGATTAAAGCATTAATAATTGCTTTTTTCAATTGAAATCACTTCCCTTGATCCATCTTCCTTTACCACCTAAAAACTTACCATCTCTTAAGACAAAATGACCTCTAACCATTGTTGAAATTACTTTTCCTGCAGTAGGGTAGTTTGTAAAAATCGAGTAATCACATGTTCCGTGATTGCTTGAAATGTTTTTGTTTTTATCTGTTTCATAAATTACTAAATCAGCATCATAACCTTCTTTTAGCTTTCCTTTCGTTCTAAACCCTTGGGTATAAGCAACCCTATCAGTCATTTTAGTTAAAACTTTATCCCCTAAGTGGCGTCTCATCACCCCTAATGAATGTTCAACTGCCCCAATTCCTAGTGGTGTTTCATGTAAGAAATCTTTTTTCTTATCTTTTTTCATAAATGCACAATGATCAGTTCCAATCGTATAGACATAATCACTATATTTAAATAATAAATCGTTTTCTGCTTTAGTCCTTAGGGGTGGCGCAAATGTATATAACTCGCCATTTTCTTTTAATAAAACATCTTTATTAAAAGAAAAGTACTGCGGGCAACTTTCAACAATAAAATGTGTGTTTAAAATATCAGAATACTCTTCAACAAGTCTTTTAAGTGTTTGACCACTACTAAGATGCGCCATATATAACCACCCTTTTGTTTCTCTAACAAATTGAGCGATTTTTAGCACTTCTGTTACTTCGCTTTCAGTCGGTCTGCTAACTGTTAAGTCTTTATATGTAAAGCTAGGATCTAAATTAATTAAATCATCATTTTCAATATGTGCCATAATTAAGAACCGATACTTCTTTGAGAGTTTGAGTAATTCAATAATCTCCTTATCATATGTTCGGCGTCCTGAATCAGAATAGGTCGTAAATATTTTCAAAGTGTTCATCCCTAGTTTCTTCATTTTTTTAACAAACTTTTCTAAATCGCCTTTCGGCTGTTTAATCGTCGCATGAAAATGATAGTCAACAACACTTTTTTCAGCTAAAGCAAGTCTGCTTTTAAATGCTTTTTCTAGATCCTCTACACAATCGACTGGTTCTAAAAAATCAACATAAGAAGTAACACCACCATATGCTGCAGCAACACTCCCTGAGTAAAAATCATCAACTGATTTAATAAACCCTAAGTCAAGTTCAAAGTGAACATGGGGATCAATAATACCAGGAAGCACTTCATAATTAGCGGCATCTATCACCTCTTTAGCCGGTAATACCTCCTTACTTATTAAAACTATTTTTTCATCGTTGATATAAATATTTCCTTTAGTCCATTCATCATCCAGATATAGCTTTCCATTTATTACAGATTTATCATACATATCTTTTATCAGAACAGTGTTACTGTTCTATCCTCCTTGCTCTTAGTTAAGTTAGAGATAATTGCTATTTATTGTTCATAAAATTCTTCGAAAATATCTTTCTCTTTTTCTTCTATAGTATCTTCTTTCTCATAATTAACAGTTATGTTATTGTTCTTTCCGCTTATATCGTTATAAAAAATCGCAAGAGATATAATAATATAAGGCATTAAAGCACTTACAAATATCCCTGATACAATTCTTATCAACAAAACCGATTCGAAGAATCCAGATGATAATGTTGACCCAATAATTGATACTAATAGAAACCAGCCAATAAAGCCTAACAATAAGAAAAACAATCTAGCCTTGTTTCCGTCCATCATTTCCCTGCTCTTAGTAATAGCTGCAAGTGGTGTAATATCTCTTTTTTCAGCTAAAATAAATGGTACCATAGCATAAGAAAACAACTTTATTATCCCTGGAATAATAAATAGCAGAAACCAAAGAAACAAAAAGATGAATTCAAGCAGGTATGTAACAATAATATTTCCGTAGTTTTTTCTGAATCCACTAGTTATTAAAGAAAATTTATCGTTATTTTTAGGTCCGCTGATCATATCTAGGCTATAAGAACAAATCCCCACATTTAGTGGCCCCGTTACTAACACATAAAATGACAATGCCGAAACTGACCCAAGCATAAATGGCCACTTAAATATAAAATGATGCGACTCTAATTGTTCCGAATTTATTTGCGAGAAAAAGTAAAAACCAATGATATTCGAAGCAACTCCCAAAACCACTAGAATTAGAAACATCTCTAAATATCTACCTTCTAGCGCCCTTAGTGCTCTTGTTTTTATTTCTCTATTATTCATAACATAACCCCTCTATACTTCAATTGTCTTATATTTTGTTATCTGATATTTTTTTACAACTTCACTTAATAAACTATCTCTTGTAGTTAATACTAACTCCAAATCTGACTTTAGCAATTTGATTAAGATATCATTAAAACCTTGCCCTTTTAACTCCCAATTACCGATTTCATCAAGAAAAATTGGTTGTGTTTTAACTCTAATCATTTCTTTAATGCTTTCATTAATCCAGTTTAGTGTCGTTTCATCAACAATATATGGTCCAATAGATTGTTGATAAACATCCTTGTTTTTATAAAAATATTCATGTCTTAATAGAACTCTCTTTTCATTAGTTGAACATCGCATTGCTTCATAACTATGAACACGAGTGCCTATCATTTGTTTCACTAAAATGAACCCATCACCTTTTTTTTCTTTTTCATAAAGGGCTTTAATCGTTGTTGTTTTTCTCTGATTCATTTTCCCAGTAACGATCGTTACCATCAATTGCCTCCCGCATATGTCTTTGGCCTTTTTTATTATGATGAATTGCTAAAATTTCTGAAACAATTGAAATGGCAATTTCTTCAGGTGATCCACCACCTAGGTCAAGGCCAATTGGCGAATAAAAATTTCTCAAGTCAACTTTGCCAAATTTTTCATATGTTTGAGTCAAATAATCTTTAACTTTTTCAATTGAGCAAAGCATCCCCATATATTTCGGCTTTAAGTTCAGCTCAATAATTTTATTAATAACATGATAATCATTTTTGTGTGATGGCGTGCAGACCACAACATAACTACCTTCTTTAATACTGTGTCTATCAATGTAATCAACAAACTGCTCATTAATAATGATATCCCCGCCAATAAAAGCGTTCACTACTTTTTCTCTTTCATCAATAACGGTAATATGAAAGTTTAGCGGTTTTAAAACTTTAACAACTGCTTGTCCGACGTGGCCAGCACCAAAAATGTAGATATAGTTTTTGACACCAACAAATTCATAAAACAGCGTTACCTTCCCCCCACAAACCATCGGTAGGGTTTTAGCATCAACTATTACTTTATTCTGGTCTAACAAATATTTTTCGGTTAAGTGGGATCTTGTTTTTAATAACTCTTTGCATTTTTCCCGGGCATAATACTCAAGCGCCCCACCACCAACAGTTCCAAAGGCTTCATTGGTTGCTGTTACAAGCATTTTCTTCCCTACTTCAACCGGTCCTTCGCCTTGTTTTTCAATCACGGTAACTACAATTAGATCAATGCCTTTTTGGCAGAAAGACGCTGTTTTTTCATATAATGCACTCATTTTTTCAGCTCTTTTCTTTATGTTTTATGCTATTACTAAAACTCCTGTAATAATTACTGCAATTGCAAATGTTGATAGCGCTATCAACAAATTAGGTTTAAATACCAATAAACTCTTTTCTTTGGATGGTAATATCCCAAAGTGAATAGCTGATAAAAACGCTATTTCTAGCAAACCTAGTACAACCACAAACTCGATCATTGCATTCATTCCAGAAATAAGTTTGTGTTGAAAACCAGTTAGTATAAAAACAATTGCAAAGTTCACTAAAAAACCTACTCTCCAAGCTATTGGAGCTATCAATAACGCTGAGAACTTTTTAGCTTCTACTTTACTATTTAGTAATGACATTACAGATATCATTACTAATGATTGCAACATTATAGCTATCATTGGATTATAAGTCTTAGGT
>CAZDCS010000053.1:0-2723 GCA_964504015.1 uncultured Mariniplasma sp.
CACATCCGAAAACGAATTTAGCCCATCGCTTACTAAAGCTTGTGAATCACCAATTAGGCCTGTTGTTATTTTTATAATAGTTAAAAAGACATTGATTGCTAGGCCGATAGTAATGGCTTTTAATATTTTTCTTCTACCTTCTTTTTTCATAAAAACCTCTACAAATTTATTTGTTTTCGTTTTCTATTTTTTTCATTTTCTCGATGATCACCGATTTCTTTTCCCGGTACACATTATTTTTTAAGCTGAAAATATAGACTTCATTATCTAGCGTTTGTTTATATTCCTCATATCCTTTGCTAAAAAGCGTGGTATCGATTTGAGTTAAGCCATCATCTAGTTCTAAAAAAGCCATTTCTTGCCCTTTTTTTGTTTTTATAACTTTAATTCTTGTGACATATGCTAACACTTTTATTTGTGCTTTTTCATCCAGATCATGTAAACTATCTAGGTTATGTTTTTTAATGAGATTTTCAAATGCTCTAATTGGATTATATAAAACATTATACCCAAGTGCCTCTTTTTCAAACTCAGCTTTTTCACCAAATGTATAATCATTTTTGAGTGCTATTTTAAAATCTGGTATATATTGCTCAAACCCTGATTGTTCTATATCCATATGATAGATTAGTGTCTTATGGTTTAACCCAAAGATATCTAGGGCACCGCTGTGAATCAACATGGTGATGTTTTGTTCATTTAAGTTGTTCTTGACTCTAGATTTAAACTCTTGAAAGTTTCGAAATTCACCATTTTGTCTTTCTTCTATTAGTTTATCTGCAATTACTCTCCCAATAGTCTTAATCTCTATCAATGGAGGATATATCGCTTTATCTAGACATATATAGGTGTTTGTTGATATATTTATGTTTGGTGTCATGATTTTTATTTGTTGTTTTTTTGCTTCATCTAATAATTGTTTTATTGTCCCTTCGTTTCCGATATTATTTGATAATAATATTGTCATAAATGTAGGAAAAAAATTGGCTTTCAAATATGCCATTTGATAGGTTATAAGTGCATATGCTACTGAGTGACTGCGGTTAAACCCGTAATCAGCAAATTTGACAATGTAATCATAAATTTCTTGAGATACGCTAGTGCTGTAGTTTTTAGCTGTGCAGCTAGCTAAAAACTTCTTCCTCTCTTTTTCTAAAATATTTTTATCTTTTTTTGAAATTCCCCGGCGTAACAAATCAGCCTCAGCTAAAGAGTAGCCAGCGAATTCGTGAGCTATCCGCATTATTTGTTCTTGATAGACAATAATGCCGTATGTTGGTTTTAGAATCTCTTTTAAATCAGGATGCACATAACTAAACTCTTTGCCATTTCTTCTTGCGATGTAAAGATCAATATTATCCATCGGACCCGGCCTATATAAGGCAAGTATGGCTACTATATCTTCAAAACAATTTGGTTTTAGCTTTCTAAGCGTCGCTCTCATCCCCCGTGATTCTACTTGGAATATCCCTGTTGTTTCAGCGTTAGCTAAGGTCTTATATGTCTTGCTATCATCTAGGCTTAAGTCAGGTAGAGAAAAGTTTTCTCCTTGTTTGTTGATTGCTTTTATTGTCTGATCAATAATTGCTAAATTGCGGATTCCTAAAAAATCAACCTTAAGTAGCCCTAGTGACTCTAGGTCTACTTGATCTAATTGACTTTGATAAAAACCCTGTGCCCCTTGTTGCAAGGGAAGGTGTTTTGTCAAATCTTGTTGTGCCATAATAATTCCGGCAGCATGTGTACCACTATAGCGAGGAAGACCTTCAATTTTTTTAGCAACCTCTAGTAATCTCATCGTCTCAAAATCACTTTGATCGATATTATCATTAATCACACTTTGAATAATGCCTTTAACTCTTGATATATCTATTTTCATCACACGCGCAATATCACGAATCGAGGAACGCAGAGCAAACCGTCCAAAGGTAGTAATTGATATAATATGATTAGTTCCATATTTTTGTTTAACATATTGCAATATTTCATCACGTTTATCATCAGGGAAATCCATATCAATATCAGGCATGCTCAATCGTTCTGGGTTTAAAAACCTTTCAAATAGTAACCCATATGTTATTGGATCAACATCCGTGATACCAATACAATAAGCAACAAGCGATCCAGCTGATGACCCCCTGCCTGGTCCAACCAAAATATCATGCGTTTTCGCATACTTAACGAAATCATAAACAATTAAAAAGTAATCATTAAACCCCATGGAATCAATAACTGATAATTCATATAACAAGCGTTTTTGATATATTTTGTGATCTGGGTTATTAGTTTTTTTCAAGCGTTTTTTTAAACCGATAATGGATAAAGACTTTAAGTATTCACTAGAGCTTCCCTTAGGTATTGGAAAGATAGGCATTTGAAAGTTTGGTTTTTTCCACTTAAAGGAAATCGAGTCAATAACTTTTGCTAATGAGGCAAAGACAAAAGGATAGTCAGAAAACATCGTTTCTAGCTCTTCTTTGTTTAAAAAAGAATAATCTGCATCTTTAGGCATTTCATTGCTTTCATTATCTATTTTTATTAAAGCCTCATAAACATCAAGATCCGTTTTTTCCTGATAAGAAGTTTGGTGAAGTGGAAGCATTTTAATATCTACTTGTTCTGATAACTCATAAAGAAGCGGCGCTATTTTCATCTCAAGTTCAAATGTATCTAATGATAACCCTATATAAAAATCATCAAATGACTCTTTAAAAAGTTGCAGA
>CAZDCS010000053.1:2759-6477 GCA_964504015.1 uncultured Mariniplasma sp.
AATCATTTGATTGATAATCGAATCTTGCCCCGATGAAACAAAGATCAAACCTTTTTGATGTTTCTTTAAAAAAGTAAAGTCAAATTCTTTTTTTCCTTTTTCATAATTAATTGCTAAAAGGTTTTTATATCCTATTTGATCTTTAACATAAACCAAAAAACCTGTTTGTATAAGGTTAACAAACACAGTTATTTTCAATCCTAAAACCGGCTTAAGATTATGCTTTTTTGCATCATTAAACAATGCCAACATCCCGTGCAGATTTTCATCACTCAAAGCGATAAAATCATATCCGCTACGTTGAGCATTATCTAAAAGGCCCGCCAAAGGAATGGTATTTTTTAACATATTGTATGCACTTTGTAAATATAGTATACCAAACATAGTTTCCCTCATAGCCATATTATACCAGCCCATTAATAATTAATTAAAAAAAAATGCTGAATCAGCATTTTTCTCTACATTAAAATTTAGCAAAACCTTCGCCAAACTCAACACATTCTTGTTCCGAGTCATCTTCAGGTGTTAAATTAACTTTTAACCCCTCTTTGTATAGACTAGCTCCCGCTTCAGTAACTCGGTCTTGCCAATCGTCCATCCATTCGCCATCTCCCCAGTCAAATGAGCCAAATAGTGCCACTTTTTTACCTGACAGCATTCCTTCTGCTTCTTCAAAGAAAGGTTCGAATTCATCTTCTTCTAAACATTCTGCTCCCATTGAAGGACAACCGAAAGCTATTTTTTCATATGCTTCAACTTCGCTTGCTTCAATCCCATCAACTGCTTTTAAATCAACACTTTCACCTTGAGACTCTAGTCCCTCTTTTATTTTTTGAGCCATTATCTCTGTATTACCAGTACCACTCCAATAGACTACTAAGGTTTTAGCCATTTGTTTCTCCTTTTTTATAATTATTATACAAACACATTATAAAACAAAACTCTTTTGTTGTCAAAGGAAATGCTCAAGACATCTTCTTGTAAAAATAGATAATTGCTACTGCTCCGATTACGGTTATAACAATGACTGGCATGTGTGCTTTTATATCAATTTCCTCTTCTCTAGGTTTCACACTGACTTCGCGCTGTAAAATCGTATAGTTACCTCTGGTGTCTGTAACAACATATGTAACAACTTTAACACCAGGTATTGTTGTATCTAGCGTTTTGGGGAAGACTTCAACTGTGTATTCATGCAGAT
The DNA here is from genome assembly GCA_964504015.1 of uncultured Mariniplasma sp. Lineage (GTDB taxonomy): Bacteria > Bacillota_I > Bacilli_A > Acholeplasmatales > Acholeplasmataceae > Peloplasma. The sequence goes on from CAZDCS010000053.1 coordinate 3,961, forward strand.
TATCTGTTATTTCTACTCCCAAAAGCGGATCAAAGTGCTCATTAGCATAAAGCGTGAGCGGAAAAGCCGTGATCAATGGCACTGTATAGTCATCAATTGTGACACTTAGCGTGGCTCTAGTTTCATTTAGCGATAAATCAGTTAAAATATATTCAACTAGATAAACTCCAACACTCAAATAATCTATTTCTTCAATAATCACGACATTACTAATATCAAGATTATCATAGTTATCAGTTGCTTCCTCCAATAAAGCTAAAAGATCAATCGGATCGCTAAAAACCTCAAGGAAAATCGCGTTTTTCATTAAAACAATGACTGGTTCAATGATATCAATAACCACTAATTGCGCTTCTATTGTAGCGCAATTACTAGAAAGATCACAAACCGTAACTATCACTATATAATCACCTGTCGCTGTATACTCAACATTTTGATCATTTATTGTGAAAACTAAGAGCTGTGGAGCATCATAATTATCTTCTGCCTCAAAATATATTGCTAAATCTACTTCTTTAAAATCTGTTATTATAAGATTATTTATTTGAGTGATCACAGGTTCTATCTTGTCAACTATTTTGACATAGGCAATTAAAAAGGCCTTGTTGTTAGAGCTGTCAGTTACTTCAATAATGACTTGATAGCGCCCAATCTCATTCATATTAATTGATTCAGATATTTTTAATTCTAACTCCTCTTTATCATTGTAGTTATCAAAGTAATCAATATAATCAGTTAAAAATGGGGGTGGCTCTAGCACATCAAAGATTAAGGGCTGATTAATAATAATTTTTGGCTTTTCTTGGTCACCTACATCCACGTTTATCTTTGCTGTAGTCTCATTTCCTGAGCAATCTTTAACTGAAAAATAGATTGTATACTTACCTAAGGTATCAAATAAAACATCATGGGTTATAGTGACATCTAGAGTCGTTAACTTATTATAGTTATCACTAACATCAACAATATATGCTTTCATTTGTTCAGCGCTTAAAACATTAAAAACATCAATTTGCAACCGGTAACTTATAACAACAAGATTAGGCTTTTCATTGTCAATTATTGTTAAGTCCAAATTAACAGTTGTTGATAACCCGCTTGCATCAATGACCCTAACAATTATTAGATATGTCCCTAGAGTTGAGTAATCAACTCTAGAGTCATCAACAATAACTTGTGGGAGCAAATCAACATTATCTGTAATCTTTAAAAATTCACTCCAAATAAACTGTTCTTGATAAGAAATTATGATTGCTTTTCTCAATTCTATTTTAGGAGCTAGATGATCAAATATTTCTAGATAAACTGTTTTTGTAGTTGTATTTCCTGAAAGGTCAGCAACACTATAGATAATTGGGTGTAACCCTACTTGATGTAAGACGACTTGTGAATGATCAATATTTACAATTAATTGTTCTATATCATTATAGTTATCAGAGTAGATGAGCCCGGTTTCTAAATTAGGCAGTTTTTTATCAACAGGTATTTTCAAATTGGGAACTCTGTGGATTAATGGAGCGGTATTATCAACAATATTAAAAATTATTTCTTGTGTATGCACAACATTATAGCTCGGAAAGTAAACTCGATATTTAATAATAAACGTTTTTACATGTCTTGTGTTAACAACAGAAAAAAAGGTCCGCTCAACACCTGTTCTTTGGTAATTCATTAAAGGATCTTCGGTTAAAACACCGTTGATATATAAATGCGCTTCTGGGAGTTCCCGATATTCTTCGATGTTTTCATTAAGCTCAATTGTTAAATTGTAATTAATCCATTCCACATTAACTGATAAAATCGAAAAGAAACTAAAAAACGATAATAAAAAAGACATGTCCTCACCTCTACCCTAAGATAGTGTAATTAATATCTTTTTACTTGAATTACAAACTTCTTTCTAACTCAATTGCTTTTTCACGCATAAATTGATTTTTATAAAGTTCAAAATAGGAACCTCTTTTTTCTAGTAGTTGTTGGTGGTTACCCATCTCAATTATCTTGCCCATATCAAGAACTACAATCAAATCAGCATTTACAATTGTTGATAATCTGTGAGCGACAATAAAGCTCGTTCGATTATCTAAAAGCTTTTTAATTGCTTTTTGCACGACTATTTCTGACTCTGAATCAATTGAAGATGTCGCTTCATCCAAAATTAAAATCTTTGGATCTGCCAAAACTGCTCTAGCAAACGAGATTAACTGTTTTTGGCCAACTGATAAAAGATTACCCCCTTCACCAACTAAAGACTTATATCCTAGTTCCATCTTTGCGACAAACCCATCCACTCCAACTGCCTGAGCTGCAGAGATTACTTCATTATCTGTCGCGCTCAATTTACCGTAGCGAATATTTTCTAAAATAGTCGTACTAAATAAATGAGGGCTTTGCAAAACATAGCCTAACTTGCTGTGTAACCATTGAACACTTCTTTTTTTGTAATCTTTTCCATCAATTAGAATGGATCCTGATTGCGGTTCATAAAATCGAGCTAACAAGTTAATAAGTGTTGTT
>CAZDCS010000053.1:6499-8310 GCA_964504015.1 uncultured Mariniplasma sp.
AGCGACACTTTGTCCTGCTTTAACTTTTAGGTTGAAATTCTTCAAAATGCTTTCATCTTCAATATAATGGAATGTCACATCTTTAAATTCAACATCGCCAATTAATTCTTCCCAGTTTTCTTTTTTACTATTAAATAAGGAGCCATATTTTTCTTCAACTTCTTTTGTATCAGTAATCTCTGGCTTTGTTTCAATTAAACCAATCGTTCGCTCAGCTGATGCTTGAGCGTTTTGAAATTCAGACATTACGCGAGAAATCGCCATTACCGGTTCAAAAAAATTGATGGCATACATAATAAACATCTGCATTGTTCCAATTGTGATAGCAGCTTGCATAACAAAGTATGTCCCTCTTACCATCGTTGTTGCTACAGCGATATAGGCTAGGAATAAGATAACAGCTGAAAATAATGCCGATGAGATAACTGCTCTAATACTTGCTCTTCTAAACTTACGTGCTGTTTTAGAAAAGTCCTCATAGTTATCTAATTCAATATTTAAGCTCTTAGTTGTTTTCGCACCCATAAATCCTTCACTATATTGTGCTGTTAGTTGCGAGTTATGTTTTCTAGCAACACGGTGTTGTTTTAAAATGATTTTTCTAAAAATAACTGCGATACCTAGCATAACCGGTAGAACAATTGTGACAATTAAAGCTAGTTTTGGAAAAGTGATATAGAGCACCACCATAATCGCAATCATAGATAGCGTTGCCCATAAAATATCGATTATACCCCATGAAACAATTAATGCTAACCGTCTCGCATCTGAGGTCATCCTGGCCATTACCCACCCTTGAGGTGTTTTATCAAAATAAGAATAGGAGAGTTTTTGCAAGTTTGCAAAAGCTTGTTTTCTAAGTTCATAGCTCGTTTCCGCTTCAATTATCCCCGCTTGATAAATAAATCCCCAAATAGAAACTCCAAATAGCACTGCTAATAAAATATTTACGGCAACAAAATAAGGCCACGTTGAATAATCCCCTCCAATGAAAAAGACATCAATAGCGTAGCGATTGATTAAATGTATTATTGCATCTAAGATAGCAACAACCCCAATGTATAGCATTAATAAAACAATTCTTTTTTTTGATTTAAAAATAATCTTAAGAATTTTTTTCCAAGTTTCTAATTGGATCTTTTGCTGAATGTTTTGATCATCTTCACGACGCATCAGAATCACCCACCTTTACTAATGCTTTAAATTCAGCTTCTAGTTTTCCTTGAATGCTCCATAATTTTTGATACAACCCTTCTTTAGTACTTAGCTCATCATGTGTTCCAATCATTTCAATTTCACCTTGCTCAAGGACGATTATTAAGTCGGCCTCTTTAGCTGTTGTAATACGGTGTGTAATAATAATTGTTGTATGTTTATATGATTTATCTGCTAGAGCCTTGCGAATCATTTTATCAGTGTCTGTGTCAACTGCTGATAGAGCATCATCAAAAATGATGATCGGTTTATCAGAAACTAAGACACGCGCAATAGCAACTCTTTGAACTTGCCCACCTGAAAGCGTTGTTCCTTTTTCGCCCACAATTGTTTCATACCCTTTTTTAAATGAGTCAATATCTTTTTTAAGCGCTGCTGACTCAGCAGCGTGATAAATACGTTCTTTGCCCACATTTTTCTGTGCTATTGAGATATTTTCAAACACGGTTTTTGAATACAAAAATGGATTTTGCATGACTATACCAATTTGTTGTCTAATATGTTTTTTCTTAATCACTTTTAGGGGAGTATCATCGATCATAATACAACATGATTGATAATCATAAATTTAAAGAAATAAATTAATTATTTTCGAT
>CAZDCS010000054.1:0-8209 GCA_964504015.1 uncultured Mariniplasma sp.
ACCATCTAGGTCAGTATCAAGTTCAACACCTTTAGCTTTTTTCATTTCTTCTAACAAGTGTTCAAAGTTTGCTTTCTCAATATCCATCACAACATCAGCAAACATTTGGATGAAGCGGCGATATGAATCATAAGCAAAACGAGGATTGTTAGTTAGTTTAGCTAGCCCTTTAACTGAAACATCATTTAACCCAAGGTTCAAAATAGTATCCATCATTCCTGGCATAGATGCTCTAGAACCAGAACGAACTGATACTAAAAACGGATCGCTATCATCACCGAACTTTTTACCTTCTTGTTTTTCGGTCACTGCTAAAGCAGCTTTGATTTGATCAACTATTTCTTGAGATACAACTTGCTTATTCGCGTAATACTTATTACACGCCTCTGTTGTTACGACAAAACCTTGTGGTACTGGTAACCCTAATGCTGACATTTCAGCTAGGTTAGCACCTTTACCACCAAGAAGGTTTCGCATTGATGCGTTACCATCTTTAAACAAATATACATACTTAGTCATTTATAAATCCCTTTCTTATCAATATTTTTTTTATATTATAATTTCCTAAGAAACTTTTTTCACTAGTTTATATAAATTATTTTTCGGTCTTTTTTGACCCACTACATTAGCGAATTCCACATGCACCATTCTTGAATCTCTAACACCTACACAAACACCATAAATACCATCTGTTAATAATTCCACTGCATAAGCGCCCATTCTAGAACCTAGAATGCGATCTTCAGGACAAGGAGAGCCTCCTCTTTGAATATAGCCTAAGACAGTTGCTCTAGAGTCAAAATCTGTTTTTTCGGTAATCTCTTTAGCTAGAGCGTGAACATCGAGAATTCTTTCAGTAATTACGATAATCGTTAATTTTCGCCCCGTTTTTTTATGTTGAGTCAATCTTTTTAGCATTTTTTCTTTTTGCATTGGATTTTCTGGAGTAATGATAAATTCAGCTCCACCGCAAATACCAGCAAACAATGCTAGATCACCGCAATGCCTACCCATCGTCTCAACAATACTACATCTTTGATGCGATGTTGATGTATCTCTTAATTTATCGATTGCATCAACAATTGTTTCAACTGCTGTATGAAATCCAATTGAAAAGTCTGTTCCAGAAATATCATTATCAATCGTCCCTGGAAGACCTATTGTCTTAATCCCTAATTTGCTAAGCTCCATCGCCCCTTTATATGTACCATCACCACCGATAACAACAAGAGCTTCAATTCCTTTTTCTCTTAAGTTTCGAACAGCTTTTAAGCGCGCTTCTTCTTCGAAGAACTTTGGTTCTCTAGCTGTCCCTAAAAATGTCCCGCCTAAAGCGAGCATCCCAGAAACACTTTGTGAAGTAAGAACAATCATATCATTATCAACTAATCCAGAATAGCCATCTTTGATGCCATGAATTTCATGGCCTAATCCTATTCCAGCACGAACAACAGCACGAATAGCCGCATTCATTCCCGGAGCATCTCCACCAGATGTCAAAACGCCAATTTTCATTTAGTTTTCTCCTTATTAACACTAAAACACATACAAATATATTATAGCATATTACCCATATGAATATCATCATAAGATAGACAAATAATGTCTAGTAAGCATGATAACGCTTTTATTGTTTCTTTTACGCGCATTTTTGCCGCCCTCAGCCATTTTTTCACACAAACAGTTATTTCTTTACAATCACTTGTTTTGACTCTATAATAGAAGAGATAGCAAATATTTCTTCTAGCAATAATAACTTGCGTTAATAAAAAGGTGTGGTGAAAATGATTCAGTTTCAAGATAACCTGGGGATAATGTCTAAAGACAACTTAAAAAAACTACAGCAAATAAATATTGTTATTGTTGGCCTTGGTGGACTTGGCGGACACATCGCCAACACTTTAGCAAGACTTGGTGTTAAAACAATGACTTTGATTGACTTTGACACTTTTTCTCAGTCCAATCTTAATCGACAACTCTTTTCCACATGTCAAACTATTGGTGAATATAAAGTCGATGTGATTAAAAGAGCACTGTTAAAAATCAATCCCAAGCTTTCTTTGTCTATCCGCAAATCAAAAATCCAAGACATTGATTTCCTACAGATTAAATCAAACTCATTGCTTGTTGATGCTGTTGATAATATAGAAACAAAACTATCTTTAGAAACAATTGCGCATAAGCTTAAGATCCCGCTTTTTCATAGTGCTCTTGCAGGTTGGTTTGGGCAAATTGGGATTAGTTTACCTAATTCCAAGTTGCTCCATGATATTTATCAAAATAAAAATAGCGATCTTACAAAAATATATAAAAGCCCATCTTTTACACCAGCAATTATCGCTAATATGGTTGTCTGTGAAATAGTTAAATATATTGTTAACCCCAAAAAAGCTCTAATCAATAAAATACTGCAAGTTGATCTACTTAACCACGAATATCACATAATTTATGATAAACAATAAGGAGGACTCAATGGTAACTGTAAAATTCTTTAATCTAATTCGCAGTAAATATAAAATCAAAGAGTTGTTATTAAACCCAGGAACTATTAAAGATATTATTTCGCAAATTGCTATATTGCACCCTGAAATACAGCAAAAGGATTTAAATAGTTCAGCACTATTTATTAATTCAAAAAAAGTTACACACTTGAAACGCATGTCAGAAAAAGTTTGTTCTGGTGATATCATTGTTTTCACTCATTTTGTTGGAGGTGGATAAGGATGTTTTCACTTCTAATTTATGTGGTATCGTTTTTTTAGCTTATGAAAACGATTTTATTCTCCTTTTCGCTTTAAAACAAATAAATGTGTGGTAGAATACCTAATGAAAATAAAGAAAAGAGTGATTAATAGATGAAAAATTTAGTAGGCGCAGCTCTCCTAGGTCAATCCGGAGGACCAACAAGCGTTATTAACTCAAGTGCAGCAGGGGTTTTTATTGAAGCCCTGAAACAAGAAAACATAACCGAGGTTTATGGTGCAATCCACGGTATTAAAGGTGTTTTAAATGAAGACTTTTATGATATAAAAAAAGAAGATCTATCTGAGCTTCTTTTGTTAAAAAACACGCCCTCTTCAATTATTGGTAGTGTTAGATATAAATTAAAAAACCCTAAAGTTGATGATAGTGAGTACCAAAGAATACTAGAAGTTTTTAAGAAGTATAATATTCGCTTCTTCTTTTATAATGGCGGAAATGACTCAATGGATACATGCAGTAAGATTAGTACATTTTTTAAAAAGTCAGGCTATGACTGTAATGTTATAGGGGTCCCTAAGACAATCGATAATGATCTAAATGTGACAGATCATTCACCAGGACACGCTAGTGCTGCAAAATATGTAGCAACAACTTTAATGGAACTTTATCATGACGCGACCGTTTATGACACTCCTCAAGTAACAATTGTTGAGATTATGGGAAGAAATGCTGGTTGGCTAACTGCTGCTGCTGCACTTGCTCAAGCAAAAGGTCAAGGACCTGATTTAATCTATCTTCCTGAAGTACCCTTTGATGTTGATGAGTTTTTTGTGCAAGTTAAAGAAGTATTAGCTGCTAAAGGGAAATGCATTGTTGCTGTATCAGAAGGTATTATGAATAAAGATAAAAGATATATTTCTGAAATGTTTCAAAACTTGCAAACAGATGCTTTTGGACATGCTCAATTAGGAGGAACTGCTCAAGTTTTAGCCGAGGAAGTTAGAAGACGTACTAATGTTAAAGTGAGAGCAATTGAGTTTAGTTTACTGCAACGCTCAGCTGCACACTTAGCCTCTAAAGTCGATGTCGAAGAAGCTTATAAGTCTGGCCGAAAAGCAGTTAAAGCTGCTGTTAGCGGCTCAACAGGTAAAATGGTTGGCTTTAAGCGTATCTCTAGTAAACCCTATAAAATAAAGTATGCCCTTCTACCTTTGAATAAGGTTGCTAATACAGAACAAACTGTCCCCTTAGCGTGGATTTTGCCAAATGGTAAAGGAATGACTCAAGAATATATTGATTACATTTCTCCACTTATTATCGGTGAAAGCAAAGCATTACTTGAAGATGGTCTACCTCGTTTTGCAAAACTTAAAAAAATTAGAGTTCCTAAAAAATAGATCAGAGACGCACAAGCGTCTCTTTTTTTACGCCATAAATACTCAATGCCAACTTGATGTTTCTTTGGTTGATGCATTTTGTGTTTACCCATAGCACTCCTAAACAAATGCTAATTACTTCCTACTAACTATGTTGCTACATATATTGTATTGGTCCTATATTTAAGTGATGTTGCTTAATTCAACATGTTCATTTTTTTTTACTAGAGTTATAACCCGTATTTTTTACCGTCTAGTTTGGCATATTGCTTGCTAAATGATATAATCATCAATAGAAGACTCATTACTAATTTATTTGTATGTATGAATAGATAACGTTTTAAAAATCTATTTTAGTAATTTAAGCTACACAAAAACGATTAATATCTCAAAAAGTCAGTTTTTATCATATAATAAACTAAAGAAAAGAGGACTATAGTATTGGAGTTCCTTAATGTTTGGTGGGTGTATTTGCTTGTTGGAATTGTTTTTTCCTATGTTTTATTGCAATCTGCGGTTTTTTTAGTAAAAGCGCGCAAAAGAGCTCTAACTCTGGGTTTCACTAAACAACAAATTAATAAGACCATTACATCTTCAATGGTTTTAAGTATTGCACCATCTTTTGCCATCTTAATCGGCTTAGTCGCTCTAAGCAGAGTTTTCGGCCCACTGGTTGCGGGGCTAAGGCTTGCTACATTAGGAGCTGTAACATATGAGCTTCCTGCAGCTATCAATGTTATTCAAGGTGTTTTCAATCTAGAGATCGGTGACCTATTGCCCCAAAAAGTTGTTATTACTGCCCTATGGGTAATGACTTTTGGAATTATTCCTTCTTTGTTTTTAATTCCCTTATTTTTTCAAAAAATGAGTTCTAAACTAACTAAAATCAAAGAAAAAGACACTTCTTGGAACAAGATTTTAATGGACGCTTTGTTTCTAGGCTTGATCTCAGCTTTTATGGGTTTTGTTTTAGCACCAAAAATTGTTGAAGGGCAAGACCCTTTCATTTCAGTATTAGGTATTTTAGTTTTAATTTCCTCAGCTACTTTGATCATCATTTTTGGTGTTTTAATTAAAAAGCTAAAGTGGGACTGGCTTAAGAACTATGCCCTCCCTTTATCGATGGTTATCGCAATGGCTTTAGCAATTTATTTCGCTAGTTTGGGGGTGCGTTAATATGGATAAAGCTTACCAAAATAAATTGCATAAAGAAGGTCGCATTTGGATGATTGGAGCTCTTCTCATATTTTCAAGTGTACCAATAATAATCAGTCTTTTTACTGGGATTTGGCCTGAACCTAAATTTTTCATCCCTGGCTTTATCGCAACCGCTGTTATCTTTTGGCCTGTTTCGATTATTGAAACGATAACGTTTGCCCCAATGTTAGGTACTAGTGGAACTTATCTAGCTTTTGTTACCGGAAATCTAACTACGATTAAAGTTCCCGCAGCACTTAACGCTCAAGATGCCCTAGATTTAGAAAAAGGGAGTGAAAAAGGCGATGTTATTGCCACAATCGCGATCGCAGCTAGTTCTCTTATTACAATTATAATTATTATTTTCGGCATTCTACTAATTATCCCTATGACCCCTTTGTTAGAATCACCGCTGTTAAAACCTGCTTTTGATAATATAATCCCTGCTTTATTTGGAGCTTTAGGTATTGTCTACATTATTAAAAGATGGCAGTTAGCAATTATCCCTTTAATCTTTATGGCTTTGTTTTTTCTGTTTGTGCCAGATAGTGCCAGATTAGTCGGACTGATGGTCCCTGTAGGTGTCTTAATAACTTTGATTACTGCAAGAATCTTATATAAGAAAGGAATGATTGAATAATGTATTGGTATCTATTATTATTTGTTTTTCTACTTTTCGTAACTATTCTAATTGTCAGAGCAATTAATTTTAAACCTAAAAACTTTCCTGAGATGAAGAAAAAGCACGAGATAGATAAAAAAAGAGTTGTTGAATCACTGTCTAAGATGTTACAATTTAAAACTATTTCACACTTAGATTCAAAAAAGATCAACAAAACAGAATTTAAGAAGTTTAGGGAGTTCTTGAAACAAAGATATCCTAAAATAATGGAAGTTTCCACTTATAGCGAGCATAACACTGGTATGTTGTTTCATATAAAAGGTGATTCAGATGAAAGCCCAACGGTTTTAATGTCTCACTATGATGTTGTACCTATTGTCGGCGATTGGAAAGAAGACCCCTTTAGCGGAAGAATTAATGATAAAACAGTTTATGGTCGAGGCGCTCTTGATACCAAAAGCAGTTTAAATGCAATTATGGAAGCTGTTGAATTTTCTCTTAGTCAAGGTAGACTTTTTAAAAATGATTTGTATCTAGCTTTTTCAGGTGATGAAGAAATTTATGGCCCTTCAGCACCATCAATCGTTAATTACTTTAGAAGTAAGAATATTACCCCCGCAATGGTTCTTGACGAGGGGGGAGCAATTATAAGCAATATCTTTCCTGGTGTTAAGAAAAAAACAGCTGTTATCGGCATAGCCGAAAAGGGATTTCTCAATATCGAGCTGGTCGCATCATCACAAGGAGGACATGCTTCAACCCCTCCTAAAAAAACACCTTTGACAGAACTTTCAAAAGGTATTACTAGGCTTAATCAACACCCTTCCTTTAGACTCAAACTAACACCTGCTGTCAAAGCTCTATTTAGTAATATAGCTCCACATTCAACATCTTTTGGCATTAGACTTCTCTTTGCCAATTTATGGTTATTCACCCCAGTTGTAAAACTTATCGCTAAACTCTCTGGTGGCGAGTTTCTATCTTTATTTAAAACAACACAAGCTTTTACAGTTTCTAAGGGCAGTGATGCGATAAACGTCTTACCATCACGTGCATCAATTGGTATTAATTATAGGTTAAGACCTGGTGATACAAAAGATATTGTAGTTAGGCGAATTGAAAAAATAGTTAAAAATAAAAAGATCCAAGTAAATGTTTTAGCTTATTCTAACGCTACTAAAACAAGTTTAATGGATCAAGCTTTTAAAACACTGCAACAAGCAATCACCCAAACTTGGACAGATGTCGTTCCAGCACCATATTTAATGGTTGCTGCAACTGATTCTAGACATTATCATGAAATATGTGACCATGTTTATAAGTTCTCACCAATGGATGTGACAAAAGCTGATTTAGCTAAAATACATGGGATTGATGAAGATATATCAGTTGAAAATGTTTTAAATGGCGTTAACTTCTACCTAAATCTTCTTAGCCACCTTTAAAAAAAGTTGAGCTGTCGGTAACAGTTTTTCTGATAAAGCCCAATAAAAAACAAGAAATCCAAGTGTCAAAACGTAAAATACGGACGATAATAGAAGAAAACAGGGTAATTTCTAATTATAATGTTAAAAGATATGTGTTTCATAAAACCGAATCACATCAAGATTTGATTGAAAATGAATTTATCTGTGATTTAACAACAAACAAAAGAATCAAGTATCTTACCTACATAAGAGCTGCTAACAAATAGAACTATATTTGTATTCTGCTAGACATTTTCAATAGAGAAATCATTGGGCATAGCGTCTCAGATAGAAACGATGCAAATCTATCGAACAAGACTTCTCTATGCGAAATAATATTTAATGATTGTCACTACAATAATTAGTTCTTTTCGAAAGTTAGTGTTATCGACTTAAGAATTGTGCTAGCAATAGGGCATAAAGATTTGTCTTTTGCTATTTCATTGCTAACAGAGCTGCTTGGAAACTCATTTAAGTATAGAAAAAGGAATTTATCAGAACATGAGATTCTTTATATCAATTACCTAGTGCTGGTTTTGAAGAACCACTCATTTTCAAATACTGCCAAAAATGCAGTAAAATAGGACTAGTGAGTGCGAAAAAATACGTAAAAACATTTATGAGAATGTGAAAGGGTTGGCACAATGAATAAATTTAGAACCCGAGTTTGACAGTTAAAAGGACAAAAAACTAGTTTAATAGCTCAATTGAGCCGTTAAATTATTTTTTTAGATGTTGCATTCGGACACTGATTTAAAGATTTTATTCTTATATTTCCTCATCTTTTCAATGTGAGCGTCAAATAGAATGACGTATTCCAAAAACCACATATAATTGATAAAATG